>CBFGXP010000292.1:0-4082 GCA_965652775.1 uncultured bacterium | reverse complement strand
TGACGCCCAATCCATTTAGCAATTATGTTACGATACAATTCAGTTTAACTGAAACCAAAAAAGTAAGCATTAACCTGTACGATATAAAAGGAAGCCTCGTTAAGAATACATATGCCGGTAAAAAGGATGCCGGTCTCCACAGGATTTCTATTGATGGCAGCGGTATGGCAGATGGAATTTATTTCTGTGAGATTATAATAAATCAACAACGGTTTTTTAGAAAATTGGTATTGCAGAAATGATCTTTGCATGAGCGATATACTTGGCACGAGGGACACCCCCCGTAAGGCGTGTCAGGTTGTATGCCAAAAAAGAGGTATACCAGGGAACTTCAGATTCGAATTCCAAAACAGTATCTGAATTCTTTAATAAAAAGATGTGTTATGATAACCGTCATAACCGAATGAAATCTGCGTCATAAATATAAATACCTGCGCGGCTTATTTTTAGGTAAATACCTTTTTAATAATAAATTAATCACCAATGAAAAGTCTTATTATACCAGAAATCGGTACAGCAGATCCTGAAAAGATCGCTCATTTAAGAGCAAACAAAAAAAACGGCAATAAATATGTTTATTATTTTGGTGGCGGAAAAGCAGATGGCAATGAATCCATGAAAAATCTATTAGGAGGTAAGGGAGCCAATCTTGCAGAAATGGCCGGCCACCCGGATCTCCGTTTACCAGTGCCGCCGGGTTTTACAATTACAACAGAAGTGTGCACTTATTATTACAACAATGAAAAGAAATATCCTATTATTCTTAATGATCAGGTTCAAAGAGCATTAACTGCTATTGAAAACGAAACGGGCAGAAAATTTGATGACGAGGATAATCCATTATTATTATCTGTCCGTTCCGGAGCAAGGCGTTCGATGCCTGGTATGATGGAAACTGTTTTGGACATAGGATTAAATGAAAAAACGATAAAGGGAATAATTAAACACTCCGGTGATGAACGTTTTGCTTACGACGCCTATCGCCGTTTAATAATGATGTATGCAGATGTGGTAATGGAAAAAGCGGAAGGTAAGGAGCCCAGGGGGGGCAAAGGAATTAGAAAAGTGCTGGATGAAAAACTGGAAAAGTTAAAACAAAAGCAGGGTTATAAATTTGATACAGACCTGACAGTAAGTGAGCTGAAAGCATTAGTAAAGGTTTTTAAAGCGACCGTGTTAAAAATATTAGGTAAACCATTCCCGGATGATCCCTACGAACAATTATGGGGAAGTATTGGTGCAGTATTCAGTAGTTGGAGAGGGAAGCGGGCCATAGAATATCGCCTCATTGAAAAAATTCCGGATGACTGGGGTACTGCGGTAACTGTGCAGGCGATGGTTTTTGGAAATATGGGCGACACAAGTGCTACCGGAGTTGCCTTTACAAGAAATCCGGGAACTGGTGAAAATAAATTTTATGGAGAGTACTTATTAAATGCGCAAGGGGAAGATGTTGTCGCTGGCATAAGAACACCGGCACCAATAAATGAATATTCGAGGAATGAACAAAGTAAGCATTTGCCTACGCTTGAAAGTACAATGCCGGGCATATATGATCAATTGTTTGAAATTCAAAAGAAATTAGAAAAGCATTATAAAGACATGCAGGATATTGAGTTTACTATTGAAAAAGGTAAACTGTATATGTTACAATGCAGGGTGGGCAAGCGCAACGGTATAGCCGCAGTAAGAATGGCAAGTGAAATGTATAAAGAAAAATTGATCGATGCCAAACAAGCCATCATGAGAATCGCCCCCAATCAATTAGTGGAATTATTGCTGCCTATGCTGGATCCGGAAATTCAAAAAGTAACAAAGCCAATTGCAAAAGGCTTACCGGCAGGGCCCGGAGGCGCAAAGGGACGTGTTGTTTTTTCTTCGGATGAGGCCGTTAGATGGGCAAGCAAAGGAGAAAAAGTTATTTTGGTAAGAGAAGAAACATCTCCTGAAGATGTCGATGGAATGCACAAATCGCAAGCTATACTTACTACCAAAGGTGGTATGACGTCTCACGCCGCCCTGGTTGCAAGAGGCTGGGGCAAATGTTGTATTGTTGGTTGTGCCGATATTGAAATTCACAGTGACACCAAATCTTTTAAAGCAAATGATGGCACTTTTATTAAAGAAGGCGATTGGCTGAGTTTAGATGGTACAAAAGGCCTCGTGTATAAAGGAAGCATGGGACTGGTTGATATTGATTTGGACAAAAACGAATCGTATAAAAACATTATGGAGTTGGTTGATAAGACCAAAACAATGGGAGTACGTACCAATGCCGAAACACCCAATGATGCATTACAAGGTCTAAGATTTGGCGCCGAAGGAATTGGCTTATTTCGTACGGAACATATGTTTTATGGACAAGGAAGCGAACAACCTTTGTTCCTGCTTCGTAAGATGATTGTAAGCAAAACGCAAGCAGAAAGAAAACTTGCACTTAATGAATTGTTCCATTATGTGAAGAAGGACGTGAAAGACACACTGAACATAATGAAAGGTTATCCTGTTACCATTCGTTTACTTGATCCGCCATTACATGAATTTGTTCCGCATGATGCGGCAAAATTGCGTCAGCTCAGCCAGGAACTCGGCATCAGTATGAACTTATTGAAAAGAAGGGTTCTTGCCTTACATGAAAACAATCCAATGCTTGGCCACCGTGGTGTGAGACTTGGTATAAGCTATCCTGAAGTAACTGAGATGCAAGTGAGAGCCATATTTGAAGCTGCTGCAGAATTATTGAAATCAGGGCAGAAGGCCTTTCCGGAAATTATGGTGCCCGTCACCTGTACCGAGAATGAATTAATTCACCAGAAGAAGATCGTTGACAGGGTATATAAGGAGGTATGTGAAGAATTAAATATCCAGGAGATACCTTATCTGTATGGCACAATGATAGAAATACCCAGGGCCGCTTTAAGAGCAGAAAAAATGGCGACGGTGGCAGATTTCTTCAGCTTTGGCACAAATGATCTTACACAAATGAGTTTTGGATTCAGCAGGGATGATATTGGTGGTTTTCTGCCAATCTATCTCGATGAGAAATTATTAGATGATGATCCTTTTCAGACTATCGACCAGGAGGGCGTTGGAGAACTAATACAACTCGGAACAAAACGGGGCCGCCAAACAAAACCGCATCTTAAAGTAGGTATCTGCGGTGAGCACGGCGGTGACGCTGAGAGTGTAAAATTCTGTCATCGCATCGGAATGAGTTATGTAAGTTGCTCGCCATTCCGTGTGCCAATAGCAAGATTGGCGGCAGCACAGGCTGCGGTGCAATACCCGGATGTGAAGGTCGATGATCATGCGGCAAAAAGAAATGGGTATAAGATCAGGAATAGGTCTGCAAAAGGTAAAGTTGAGTTCTTTTGATTTTCTCCCGTAAAATCAAAACATATAAAAAATAGCCGCTAATTATCGCGGCTATTTTTTATTACTGGCTAAAGAAATCTATTGATCGTCGCCTTCTTTAATAACTTTTCCAAGCGGATCAATGTACATCCATTTGCCAGCTTTCATCACTCTAGCAGCACCTTCTCTGAACCTGTCTGCATAACCATATTGGAAAGGAAGTGCCGTTTTTCCTTCTTTATCAATATAGCCCCATTGACCTTTGGAATTGCAAACGGGAGCAAGACCACCGCTGAAACAACGGGCATTGGTATAAGTCATTGGAATCGTCATCTCACCTTTTTCATTGATAAATCCCCAGTTGTCGCTTTTGGCAACGGCAGCCATTCCTTCATTAAAAGAATAAACTTCGCTGTACTGCTGCTTTACCAATTCATGGCCCGCACTGTCAATAAATCCCCATTTGCCATCTACACTCACACCCGCTTTCCCTTCAGCAAAATTCATAGCTTCTTCATAAATAATAGGAATGATAACTTTGCCATCTTTATTTACATATCCATGCTTGCCATCTTTTTCTACCAATGACAAACCACAGGATAGTTCATTTACACTTGTATATTCTTTTGTCCATTTTTGTGCCGTAGTATATATGCAGATGATCAATAGCGCAGGCACTACAAATATCTTTTTCATATTCCCTCGTTTTGATTGATAAATTATTTTAC
>CBFGXP010000291.1:0-4089 GCA_965652775.1 uncultured bacterium | reverse complement strand
TACTCATAAAAAACAATAACGTAAATCAAAATGAAAAAGATCATTGCAATTTTTGTGTTGGCTGCCGGCCTGGTTAGTGGCACCGCAAATGCTCAAAACAAATTCGGTTTTATCCGGGTTGATGAAATGGTATCATTGATGCCTGAATTGAAAAGAATTGACACTTTACTAATGAGCTATCAAAACGATACTCTACCAAAAACATACAATTACCTGTTAGGCCAATACCAGCGCTATGACAGCATAGTAAATGATAGTATCAAGCAACCTCTTGTCGTTCGCCAGCAAGCCGCAAGGGAAAGACAAGATTATCTTGGTGAGTTGCAAAATTGGCAAGCCTCTGCTCAGCAGCTGATCGAAGCAAAGCAAAATTCCCTTTTACAGCCAGTATATGACAAAGTATTAAAAGCAGTAGATGATGTAGCAAAAGAGAAAGGATACAATTATGTATTCAACAGGGAGGCATTGCTTGTAGGCCCGCCTGCTGATAATTTGCTTCCCATGGTAGCAGAAAAGCTAAAGGTGAAAATACCAACTGGTACCCAGGCTGCCCAGAAGCCTCCTGCAAAAACAAATCAATAATTAAAACTTATATTTAAAAGAGGCTGTTGCTTACAACAGCCTCTTTTATTTTTGCATTATGTCTTCATCAACACCAATAGGCATTTTTGATTCTGGTTATGGTGGCTTAACGATAATGAGAGAAATTGTAAACAAACTTCCTCACTACGACTATATTTATTTAGGAGATAATGCAAGAGCTCCTTACGGACCCCGTTCTTTTGAATCTGTTTATCGCTATACTCTTCAGTGTGTAAAATGGTTTTTTAAACAGGGTTGCCCACTGGTAGTTCTTGCCTGCAATACAGCTTCAGCAAAAGCATTGCGTACCATTCAGCAAAAAGATCTGAACAACATCGATCCACAGAAAAGAGTGCTTGGTGTAATAAGACCAACTACAGAAGTGATAGGTAATTTTTCAGATTCAAAGAGTATAGGAATATTGGCAACTGCAGGTACTGTCAGTTCTAAAAGCTATGTAATTGAAATTGAAAAATTTTTTCCTGAAGTGAAAGTATTTCAGCAGGCATGCCCAATGTGGGTACCCTTAGTGGAGAACGAAGAATACGATACACATGGCGCTGATTTTTTTATTAAGAAGTACATTAATCAATTGCTTGACCAATCACCCGTGATCGATACCATCTTACTTGCCTGTACACATTATCCGTTGCTTCATGATAAGATCAGGGAGTTTACGCCTGCCGATATAAAAATTTTATCGCAAGGAGACATTGTAGCCAATAGTTTGTCAGCCTACCTGCAACGGCATCCTGAAATAGAAAAGAAACTAAGCCTGGGAGGAAGTCACCATTTTTACACCACTGATTCGGCCGAAGATTTTGATAAACATGCTGCTAATTTTTACGGCGCCGAAATAAGATCTGCGCATGTAGATCTTGATAGCGAAAAACTTTGATGCTCAAGGAACTGGAAGATGAAGGAGCGTCGCAAGCAAAGTCGATCAGGGGTCAAGAGCTGGCTCGATAAAAATTCAATTCACCCTGTAAAATCTTGAATCGTAAACCTGAAATCTGCTTGTCAACCCCTACCTTTGCCGTCCTTTCACAAACGGTGGAAAGTGGTGTTTCCGCTGGTGATAAATAACCCGTTTTCTCACGGGCATTTTTTAAAAAGGAAAAAATTAAGATTATGCCAGGTAAAAAAAGAACCTATCAACCACATAAACGTCGCCGTAAATCGGTGCATGGTTTTCGTAAACGTATGAAGACCGCCGATGGTCGCAAAGTATTGTCTGCCCGCCGCAGAAAGGGTCGTAAGAAATTGACAGTTTCTGACGAAAGGAAAGCCAAATAATAAAACCCAAACCCCCTAAAGGGGGCTTTTGAAGATCATAAATATTTTGAATAGCCCTTTTTGGGCTATTTTATTTTGTGAAATGTCAAAGCAATTCACACTTGGAAAAAATGAAAGGCTTAAGAGCCGGAAGCAGATCGAGCAGCTGTTTGATAAAGGCAAGAGTTTTGTAGTTATGCCGTTTAGGATCTATTACTTAATTGGTGAGATACCCAATGCGCAATCCTCCATGTCTAATGTTCAATTTGGGGTGGGGGTGAGTGCAAAGAATTTTAAAAGGGCAGTTGATCGAAATCGAATTAAAAGATTAGCAAGGGAGGCCTGGCGGTTACAAAAGAATGACCCGATAGCTATGGGTATTAATGAGCAAATGAAAGCAAATGGGAAACAATTAAATGTTTTCTTTATTTATTCTGGTAAAGAGCTCCCTGAATTTACAATTGTGAAAGATAAAGTAGCCGTAGCTTTGAAAAAGTTATCCGATAAAATTGATGAAAACATTTCTTCGAATTCTTAGTCTCCCGTTCATTGCATTGATAAAAATTTATCAATTGGTCATTTCGCCAATACTTGGTCCGAAATGCAGATTTACTCCCAGTTGCTCTCACTATGCAGTGGACGCACTAAAGAAGCATGGTGTGTTTAAAGGAATGTGGTTAACAATCAAAAGAATTTCACGTTGCCATCCATGGGGCGGTAGCGGGTATGATCCCGTGCCATGAATCATGCATAAATAAAAAAGCCGTCAATTCAATTGACAGCTTTTAGCACAAGAACGATTAATTGCCATAGAAAAATTGTTCTTTCACGATCTTGCCGTCTTTCCAATGTTGCACGGATACCTGTGTGTACTTGCGTACCCCCCAATCTTTGTGCGTATAATCATAATGCCATTTTACATAGCTTATATTTTCTCCTACCGCAACATCCAATGCCTTAGCGCCACGAAACTCGGTAATGCTGCCAAAGAAATCAATTTCTCTTTGGCGATTTAATTCTTTACCAATAGTTGCCGGGTTTTCGTTTTCCTGCATCACCACTTCATCGTCGTAATAGAGGTCAAACGCTTCGAGAGCTTTTCCTTCAAGTATCAATTCATTTAAGTGATTAACTTTTTCTTTGATCGTTTGCATAACTTTTAATTTTTAGAATGTAAAGATGCAACGACAAATGACCTGCTTCCATTGATGCAGGCAAAGAAATAAGCTTACCCTACGTTAAGCAGTTTTTTTTGTTTTGATATAATTGCTGCGAATGCGGCTTAGCGATTCAGGGGTAATACCAAGATAGCTTGCAATTTGTTTTAGTGGTAATCGTTTTTCCATATCAGCATATTTAGTAATAAAAGTGCAGTAGCGTTCATCGGCTGGCTGGCTGAGATTTCCAACGACTCTTTCCTGCAAGGAAACAAATGCATTTTGTAACAGGTGCCTGAAGAATTTTTCAAACTTGGGAACTTTAACATAGAGTTCTTCCAATGCACTTTTTTCAAGACATAGCAATTCCGAATCTTCAATCGCATCAATCGTGTAGCGTGCCGGTGTTTGTGTTAAAAAACTATACATATCGCCGGTCCACCAGTCTTCAATTGCAAATTGAATGATATGCTCCTGTCCTTTTTCATCAATGGTGTAAGTTCGCAGGCAACCTTTATTTACAAAATACTCATGACGGCTGATATCGCCTTCCTGCAACAGGTATTGTTTCTTTTTTAGTTTTTTTAATTTAAGGATGGAAGTGAAGTATTGTTCTTCTTCAGGGGCAAGAGTGATAAATCGGGAAATGTTTTTGAGGATGAGGTCGTACATCGTTCAAATTTAAAATAAAAGACCGCAGAGATGCAGAAAATGTGGCATTCTGCATCTCTGCGGTTGAATAAATGTTTTGTAAATATTAATTTGCCTTCGCCTTTGGCATCGCTACCTCGTATCTTTCAGCTACTTTTTTCCAATCGACTACGTTCCAGAAAGCTGCCAGGTATTCAGCCCGGCGATTCTGATATTTTAAATAATAGGCATGTTCCCAAACATCCACTCCAAGGATCGGCGTGCCTTTAACTTCCGCTACATCCATTAAAGGATTATCCTGGTTGGGAGTTGAAGTGATCTCAAGCTTACCATCTTTTACAATAAGCCAGGCCCATCCGCTACCGAATCTTGTCATGCCAGCATTGGCAAATTTTTCTTTGAATGCTTCAAATGTTCCAAATGC
>CBFGXP010000290.1:0-4131 GCA_965652775.1 uncultured bacterium | reverse complement strand
GAAGCATTAGAAAACTATCATAATCTTATGAACTCTGCAGTGCCGATCAATTTAGTCTTATCGTAAACATTAATAAAGTATTTTCCTTTTGCCAGTTTACTTACAGGAATATCAATGATCTTTTTACCAGCGCCTTTTGACTCCTGCAGTCTTTGGACTAATTTTCCATTCATATTATATATAAGTATCGGCATAGTGGGTACTGCATCAGTCGTTTCAATTATCAATGTAGCTGTACTGCCAATAGAAGGATTTGGTCTTACAGTCACATAATTGCTAATAGTTCCTGGATTAACTACGGCAGTAACAACACAGGCAGAGGCGACAGACGCGATTGTAGTATCAATATAAACTGCAGCGGAAGTTGCGACTGCCGTATCAATTATTTGTTTTACCCGGTATGAAAATGATCCTGAACTGCCAGGGGCAAGTGTATTTATAAATTCATAATTATGTGTAGCCAGGGAATTACCGGCAGCTGGCGATAGCTCACCAACTTTTGTAAAATTAGTTTCACCAGGTCCTTTTCTTTCGATCTCATATTTCATAGCGCTTACATCCTTACTTGTCCAATTCACAAAAATCCTGCATCCGTTGACGGTTGAAGTTGAAGTTGCAAATTCAGTCAACAAAGTTCCAAAAGCCGATTTCAGATCAGGAATTCCATAGCCAATACGATCATTTGGCGCTGAAGCAATGCTTCCTGCTTCCCGCAACGCTTTTATGATTCGCATGTTATTATATTCGGGAAACCCTTGCCAAAGTATTGTTGATAGTCCAGCCATATTGGGGCAAGCGAACGAAGTTCCATTGCCGGTCACGACTGTATTAGATGTTGACTGAACCATCGCACCAACACCAATGGAAGCAACATCCGGTTTAATTTGTCCGTCAGATGAAGGGCCATAACTTGAGAAAGATCCAACAGCGCCACTTGTGTTCACTGCGCCAACTGCCAGTACACTGTCACCATCGGAAGGAGTAATAAGAAAATGCACAGCTCCATTACCTTCATTGCCAACCGCATTTACAAATAATATTCCTTTCTTGGCTGCCAGGTCAGCGCCGATTGCACTAATCGTTGTATTGCCGTTCATATTCGCATAGGTATAATTGAAACCCGGATCATCAAAATCAAAATAACCTAATGAAGCCGAGATCACATCAGCGCCGGAACTGTCTGCTCTTTCCATTCCACAAACCATATTGAATTCTTCAATCGGATATTCACTGTTTACATCCTCTGTACGATATAACATGAAATTTGCTTTTGGCGCTTTGCCAATAAACACACCGGGAATATTTGCACCAATTGTAGATAAACATTGCATGCCATGCGGATGATCGTCAGAAACTGTCGGATTCCGAGAATAAAAATCCCAGGTGTCAAGCACTTGGTTGTTTATAATAATGCTGTCCATTGCATCAAGTGTATTGTAATTAAAAAATCCGCCATCAAGCATTGCAATGGTCATTCCCTGTCCACGCAGACCAATATTATGAAGGAATTGTCCTTTATGTAGATTGATCTCATTTAAGGAGCCGGTGCCATAATTAAAAAAGTCGGCGGTTATTTGGGCTCCCCTTTGAAACGAATTGTAAGGCTGTTGCGCGATACTGAATTTTCCACTGCTGGTGTTTTCCATTCTCGCAGCGATCGGTGAAACAGCTTCGACAAATGCAAATCCATTAATGGTTGTAATAGCATTCGGGTCCGTAGTTTGGATGGCCACACTATTGTGCCATTTAGAAACATTAAGTACGGTTACATTTGTCACTGCCGCAATTTGCGCGACGTATGATGGTGTTACCGGGAGATCAGTGCTGTCAATTACAATGTTATATTTTGTTCTGCGGGTGATCGCTTTTTGCGATAAGTATGCAGCAGGAGTGGAAAGCGAAAAAGGATTACCGCCTTTATTTTTCAGTTTAACTACGTAACGTGTAAACTGGGCCTGGACTTCGGTAATAAAAAAACAGCTTCCAATAAGTACAATGATTAATTTCTTCATCGGATGACTTTAAATCATCTCAAAAATACTGATTAAAAAGAAGAATTAATTGTGGTCGATCATCCACATTTTAATGCCGAAGCCTTCTGTGGGACCAACGCCAACCCCATTTGTATTTGGCTGGTATTCCCATAAAATATAATCGCGGCTGACAAGTCCAATATTCTTTGCGTACTGTTCTGTGGCTAAGGTTCTCCAACCGGCAACAGCATAATTTGTAACAGGAGCATTCATCTTTTCGTCAATCTGGAATATTGTATACACATCTTTTACCGCTTTCCCGCCTATTGCAGCTGTTTCATCAAACCTTTCCATATTATAATCCCATTCATTCATTCCATCATCATTACTGAAGTTATAAAGTGAAGCATAGGGCTTATCAGAAAGATATTTATTTCCTTTCCAGTCGGTATTAAGTTTAAAAGGCAAATGAAGTTTTATAAATCGAAGATTGTCTTCGATCACTTCTACCTGGTCAGCCAGCGGAGTAATAAAATAAGTTCCGTTTTCTACCCAGGGCTGCGTGCCGGTGGAATCACGCAGGTAGCGCAAAATGCGATAGCTGGGTCGTCCTAAATTATCTGGTACCGCTGCATCTACAACATGTTTTACCTGGTACCTGTGAATTTCAATGTTTCTTTGAAAGTTTGTAAAAACAGTGGAGTCTAACCTGTAAGTAATGTATTTACCTACAGCTAAAGGCATATAATCAGCAATAACATCTGTCTTAAATTCTTCAGTTTCCTTTTCGCAGGATGTAAAAGAAAAGGAAAAAGCAATTACTGCTAAACATGGTATCAGGTTCTTCGATCTCATAAGATTGTTGATCAATAAGGGTACATAAGATTTATAATAGAAACCAACGGCGTCTCAAAACTAAAAACAAAAACCGGGTTTTGAAATACCCGGTCTTAAAACGCAACTTTTTGGAGTTTATTGCCTGAAAATCAGGCCTAATAATCAATAATTATTAATTAGTAATTATTGATTATTAAGACTTCCGGATTGTATAATTCCACCTCCCAGCACATCCTCACCTTCATAAAACACGGCACTTTGACCCGGCGCTATTCCTTTTACATGTTCATAGAATTTCACTTTCATTGAACCGTTTTCAGGATAAATATTTGACAAAGCTCCTTTATCCTTGTAACGGATCTTTGTTGTGGCTTCCATACCCGGAGTGATGAGATCGTATTTGATCAGATTTAATTTTCCTACCATCATTTCATTTTGTTCCAGGTCTTCTTCGTCGCCTAACACCACAGTATTACTATCTGGATCGATCTTCGTTACAAACACAGGTCGACCTAATGCAATATCTAATCCTTTCCGTTGACCAATTGTATAAAAAGGATAGCCTTTATGTTTACCTAAAATATTTCCGTTCTTATCAACGAAATTTCCACCATCAACTCTTTCTTCCAACCCTTCAACGTTTCGTTTTAAAAAACCACGATAGTCATTATCAGGAACAAAACAGATTTCATAGCTCTCGCTCTTCTTCGCTAATTCAGGATAACCATAATCAAAAGCCATTTGGCGGATCTCCGTTTTTCTATATGGTCCCAATGGTAATATTGTTCTGCTCAACAGATCCTGCTGCAATCCCCACAATACATAACTCTGATCTTTTGTTTCATCAACTGCTTTGCTGACTACAAACCTTCCATTATCATGTTGATGGATCTTTGCATAGTGACCGGTTGCAATAAAATCACAACCTAATGCATCGGCTCTTTTTAATAATGCTCTCCATTTAATATGTGTGTTACAAAGTACACATGGATTAGGGGTACGACCTGCTAAATATTCATCAACAAAATTTTCAATGACAAAACCACCGAACTCTTCGCGAATGTCAAGAATGTAATGAGCAAACCCATGTTCAACTGCGGCTTGCCTTGCATCATTAAATGAATCCAGGTTACAACACCCGGTTTCTTTTTTAGTTCCGCCGCTATGTGCATAGTCCCATGTTTTCATAGTAATGCCCACTACTTCATAACCCTCGTCATGAAGCATCAATGCGGTGACGGTACTGTCGATACCTCCGCTCATTGCCACCAAAACTTTCCCTTTTTTGCTCATAAAAAATGAAGCTGCAAATATACAAAAC
>CBFGXP010000289.1:0-4135 GCA_965652775.1 uncultured bacterium | reverse complement strand
GGAACTGGATTAGGTTTATCACTGAGTTATGATATTATAAAGGCGCATGGTGGGGAAATAAAAGTAGAAACGAAGGAAGGAGAAGGTTCAGAATTCATTATCCGGTTACCAATTAACTAATAGAAAAGATGAAGCATTGTTTAAAAATAGCAGGACTTCTTTTGCTTCCGGTGTTAACTATTGCCCAGCAAAATTTGCCCGATAGCTTGCGGAAAATATTTCTCACCACAAAAGATGATTCAGTTCTTTATGAAACAGCTATTCGTCTCTATGATCATTATGAAGAGCTGAATCGTGACAGTGCTTTTTTATATGGTGATCAATCAGTGTTGATAAGCAGGAAAAACAATAAAAAACTTAATGAGGCTTATTCGCTTAGCCGTAAAGCTTACCAGGAAGTGAATATGGGCCGGTTTGCCGAGGCATTGCATAGCCTGCTTGATGCATTTGCAATCAGTGAGAATGTTGAAAACGAAAAATATTATTGGTCAGCACATCCGCTGAGAGAAGAATCACAAAAAAGGCTCTACGCTCTGTCCTGCACGCACCACATTTTTGCCATTCTCATGCGGGAAACACGAAACATGGAGCAGCAGTTGATTCATTTCAGAGAAGCGAGAAGGATCGCTGTTGAAATTAATAGCCCCGCGAGATCTGTTTTGGGTAGCCTTAACCTTGGACGGATTTATCTGGAGACCGGTAAGTTGGACTCCGCCTTGTTTTACGAAAATCAAGCCGAAGAAATTGCCAGGAAGTCTGGTCGTGAAAAATATCTATCCGGTATTCTTTTATACAAGGCGATGATATATCTGCAGCAAGGAGACACCACGAAGGCACTAAGCCATTTTTTTGAAGGTATAAGATCAGGTGCAGAACAGAATAATCTTGACGGATTGGTAAGGGGCTACCGCGATCTTGCACGCTATTACGTTGCGAAGGAAAACAGGGATTCAAGTCTTTATTATGCGATGAAACAACTCGATATTTCGAAGAGACTTGGTGGTGTTTCGGCATTGGGATATCATATCGGGGTGTCCTACGAAAGTCTTTACCTTGTTTACCAGTTAAGAAACCAGTTTGACAGTGCTTATAAATACCTTGCCCTTACCCAGCGAACTAATGACAGCATCAATAGGTCCAAGATTGAAAGCCTGGCCGAATTTCAAAAGCTAACGCTAAATGAGCAACAACGATTGCAAAATGCAGAAAAGGAAAAAGTAATTTATCAGAATAAGGTCAGGACCTGGTTTATGCTGGCGGGTATTGGCGTACTGCTGTTGCTGGCGATTATTTTCTACAGGAACAACCGGCAAAAAAATAAAGCCAAAATAAAAATTGAGAAGGCTTATGATAATTTGAAATCGACACAGCAACAACTCATACATTCTGAAAAGATGGCGTCTTTAGGTGAACTCACTGCCGGCATCGCACATGAAATACAAAACCCTTTGAACTTCGTTAATAATTTTTCTGAAGTCAGCAACGAATTGGTGGACGAGATGAATAATGAATTAAGTAAAGGCGACATTGATGAGGCAAAACTAATTGCAGGTGATATCAAACAAAATTTAGAGAAAATAAACCACCACGGTAAAAGGGCCGATGCTATTGTAAAAGGGATGCTACAACATAGCAGAAGCAGTAACGGGCAAAAAGAGTCAACAGATATAAATGCGCTGGCGGATGAGTATTTAAGATTGGCATATCATGGTTTGAAAGCAAAAGACCGGGCTTTTGATGTAAATGTCAAAACGGATTTTGACAACAGCATGAATAAGATTAATGTAATTCCACAGGATATCGGTAGGGTGATTCTGAATCTGATCAATAATGCTTTTTATGCGGTGGATGAAAAAAAGAAACATACTTCGGCAAACGCAGCACAAAATGGATTTGAACCAACCGTTTTTGTAAGTACAAAAAAGAATAATGGAAACGTTGAAATAAGAGTGAGGGACAATGGTAATGGTATTCCTCAAAAAGTAGTGGATAAAATCTTTCAGCCATTCTTTACTACCAAACCGACAGGGCAAGGAACGGGGCTGGGCTTGTCGTTGAGTTATGATATTGTAAAGGCACATGGTGGTGAGTTGAAAGTAGAAACTAAAGAAGGTGAAGGGGCATTATTCATTCTACAAATACCAGCTTAACATGAAGCACTGGTTGATTTCATTATTTTTCATAATAATAATTCCTGCACTATCTGGCTCGCAGGAAAATCCATATTGGCAGGAACCCACCCTTACACAATCGGATAGCCTGAAGAAGGTTCTTGCTGGTACTAAAAGCGATACAGTTAAAATGTATGTACACAGGCAACTGGGTATTTATTACCAGGAAATGAATAGACCCGTTGCCCTGGTTCATTTTAATGAACAATTAAAAATTGCAAAAGACCTTAATCAAAAGATTTGGGAAGCAGAAGCACTTAGCAGGATTGGATATGTTCATAGTCTTCAATATAATTTTCCGGGAGGTTTGAAGGCAGTATTAGAAGCAAAACAAATTGCGTCTCAAAAGAAAGCTGAACAGAATTTGTTAAATATCAAACTCTTTTCAAAAGATGGGGATCCCCATATCGGGAGACTGACATTACTGGCAAGTATTGAACAACATCTTGGCTTGTTGTACCATTTCTCAGGTAATTACAAGAAAGCCCGGGAAGTTTTTGCTGAAGTAAACCGGATAAATAAAGAATCTTTACTTGATGTAGCACTGTTCTCAATGACTTATTTATGTATTGGCGAAGCATTTTACAATTCAAATCAACTTGATTCGGCTAAATTCTATTTGCGGGAATCACTCGAATATTGTTCAAAATCTGGTTATGAAAAATACAAAGGTCTTACCTACTGTGATCTTGGTGGTGTTTACGAGCTGGAAGGCAACTATGAAGAGGCCCGGAAATATTATCTGCTATCCATACCACTCAGCACACGGCACGAAAGTACTGACTATGTTGGCCTTGCTTATATTCAGCTTGCAATTCTCACAAGAAAAGCAAATGAATTTGATTCAAGTTTCATATATGCGAGAAAGGCCATCGATCTTTACATAAATATGAATGACACTGTAGGAATGATTAGCAGCTACCAAAGACTTTCTGAGACTTTTGATGGTGTTCAAAAAAAAGATAGTGCTTATTATTATCTTAAAAAAAGCCTGGATTTAGCTTCACTAATGAACAAGGAAGAAAAAGTAAAAAGCTTCCAGGCAATTGGTTTTGATGAGCAGATCAAACTGCAGGCTTTGGAAGCAGAGCGATTGCTTACGAAAAGCAGAATACGAACCTGGACTATGATAGCAGGTATTCTTGTGTTGCTCCTGGTCAGCGGCATGTTGCTTAGACATAGCCGCCAACAGAAAAAAAACAGGATCAGGACTGAAAAAGCCTACGATGATCTAAAAGCTACGCAACAACAGCTGATTCAATCCGAGAAAATGGCAAGCCTGGGAGAGTTGACTGCCGGCATTGCCCACGAAATTCAAAACCCGTTAAACTTCGTCAATAATTTTTCTGAAGTGAATAATGAGTTGATTGAAGAATTAAGAAGTCGAAAGTCAAAAATAGAAAGGGAGGAACAGGATGAAATACTGAATGATATTTTTCTGAACAATGAGAAAATTTCTCATCATGGTAAAAGAGCCGATGCGATCGTTAAGGGAATGCTTCAACATTCAAGGACCAGCACTGGGCAAAAAGAACCAACAGACATCAATGCACTTGTTGATGAATATTTAAGACTAGCTTACCACGGTCTCCGTGCAAAGGACAAATCGTTTAATGCAGAATTAAGAACTGACTTCGATAATAGCATTGGAAAGTTAAATATCATACCCCAGGATATTGGAAGAGTTGTTTTGAATTTGATCAACAATGCTTTTTATGCCGTGGATGAAAAAAAGAAGCATGGTTCGACAAACTCAGCACAAAATGGATTTGAACCAACCGTTTTAGTAAGTACAAAAAAGAATAATGGAAATATTGAAATAAGAGTGAGTGACAATGGAAATGGTATTCCTGAAAAAGTACTGGATAAAATATTTCAACCGTTCTTTACCACCAAGCCAACCGGGCAAGGAACAGGATTAGGTTTATCATTGAGTTATGATATTGTAAAAGCACATGGTGGTG
>CBFGXP010000288.1:0-4189 GCA_965652775.1 uncultured bacterium | reverse complement strand
GCAGCTCCATGCTTCCCATCTTCCACCGCATCGACGACTTCTTTTCCACCATTCACCGCATCTCCGCCGGCAAATACTCCTTTCATATTTGTTGAGTAATTATCATTTATTATCAACTTCCCGTTTTTATTGTCGAGTTTATTTTTCTTAACTAATTTCTCGAAAGGAACTTGTCCAGCGGCTTTGATCACCATATCTACGTCGAGCGTGAAGGTTTCACCGGTATCAACAGGGCTTCTTCTGCCACTTGCATCGGGTTCGCCTAATTTCATTTTACTGCAGACCAGTTGTTTTACTTTACCCCATGAACCTTTTATTTTAACTGGTGCAGCCAACCAGATAATTTCACAACCATCGAGCTTTGCAATGTTCAGTTCATATTCTGTACAGGGCATCTCATCCTGTGTACGGCGATAGATCATTGTTACCTGTTTCGCACCTAATCTTTTCGATTGTGTTGCAGCATCAATTGCTGTCATACCCATTCCAATTACTGCTACCTTATCTCCAACCGGGACGGATGAATAACCTTTATCTCTTATCTCATAGATAAAGCTGATCGCATCAACCACCCCTTCCAGCTTTTCGCCTTTTATATCTAATTGCCTGGCCACCCCCACCCCGATGCCAAGGAACACTGCATCAAATTCTTTTCTTAAATGCTTTAATGAAATGTCCTTTCCCAGTTCCTGGTTGTATTTTATTTCAATACCACCAAGTGCCGTGATATAATTCACTTCGTCTTCACAGAACTCTGGTGTTACTTTGTATGCCGCAATCCCATAGGTCATCAATCCCCCACCCTTTGCTTCTTTTTCAAAAATGGTGACATCAATTCCTTCTCTTGAAAGAACGTGAGCACAACTCAATCCTGCAGGACCGGCGCCGACGATGGCAACCTTTTTGCCGACCGATGGCTTGCGTTCAAATAATTGCCAGTTATTTTCTAATGCTTGTGATGTGGAATATTGTTGCAGTCTTGCAATTTGAATTGGTTCTTCCTCTAATAAATTAAATACACAGGCACCTTCGCATAATTTTTCAACAGGGCAAACCTTTGCACAACCTGCACCCATAATATTTGAAGAAAGAATAGTATGTGCAGAGCCTTTTACATTATCAGTCGTGATCTGCTTGATAAATTTTGGAACATCGATATGGGTAGGGCAACTTTTTGTACATGGCGCATCATAACAAAATATACAACGATTCGCTTCCACCACCGCTGCTGTCTTATTCTCAAACGGCGGACGGATGTCGGCGAAGTTTTGTTCGTATTGATCGTTGGTTAACCTGTTATTTGTTATTGCCATAATTAGTTTTTAAACTTCAATACCTCTGTGTGCTTTGTGGTTAATTTATTCGTGTATTTTTTATTTTACCACAGAGGGCACTGAGTGTTACACAGAGGTCACAGAGTGCCGTTAATGTTAACCTGTTATTTGTTATTGCCATAATTAGTTTTTAAACTTCAATACCTCTGTGTGCTTTGTGATTCTTCTCTGTGTTCTCCGTGGTTAATCTATGTCCTACGCTTTATTTTACCACAGAGAGCACTGAGTATTACACAGAGGTCACAGAGTTCCGTTGATTACGCGTTTAATTCCGTCTTTTAGTTTGACTACATTAAAGTTCATCAACAATCCGAGTTTGTAATAACCAAGTTTCAAATAAGTAAGAGTTTGTGCTAAGTGAATATCATTTATAGCTTCAACGCTTTTTATTTCGACGACTAGTTTATTTTCTATCAATAAATCGATTCGATATCCGCATTCCAATTTTATTCCTTCAAATACAAGTGGCATTGGCTTTTCTTTTTCAACATAGATACCAGATTTTCCAATCTTATAATACAGGCATTCTTTATAGCAGCTTTCTAATAATCCAGGTCCAAGTGAAGTATGTACTTCCATCGCCATTCCGATTATTAATCCGGAAAGCTCATTCAGATGCATTTTCTCCGTGCTCTCTGTGAAAACCTTTGTGTTCTCTGTGGTTAAACCCATACGAAATGATTTACAACTCCACTAATTTTCCATACGTTTCGGGACGACGATCCCTGAAGAATTGCCAAACACTTCTCACCTCTTCGATCATATCCAGGTCAAACTCTGCAACTAACAATTCATCTTTATCCTCACTTGCCTGTGCAAAAATTTGTCCTCTTGGATCAACGAAATAACTGCTGCCATAAAACTTACCGAGGTTCCATGGCTTTTCTGTCCCTACCCTATTGATGCATCCCATGAAATATCCGTTGGCAGCAGCATGAGCTGGTTGTTCCAACTTCCATAAATATTGTGACAAGCCGGCAACAGTTGCAGATGGATTGTAAACTATCTCCGCTCCATTTAATCCTAATATTCTTGCACCATCAGGAAAATGCCTGTCATAACATATATACACACCAATCTTTGCATACCTGGTTTGGAAAACCGGATAACCTAAGTTACCGGGTTTAAAGAAAAACTTTTCCCAAAAACCTGAAGTATGCGGAATATGATTCTTCCTGTACTTGCCTAAATATTTTCCATCTGCATCGATCACTGCCGCAGTATTGTATAGTACACCTGCCTGTTCTTTCTCATAGATCGGGACGATCATTACCATATTATACTTCTTTGCATACGCTGCCATTCGTTCAGTTATCGGACCCGGAACAGATTCTGCGCTTTCGTACCAAGCCTTATCCTGTCCCGGACAGAAATAGGGCGTGTTAAAAATTTCCTGCATACAAAGTATCTGGACTCCCTTTTTTCCTGCTTCTTCGATCAATGGAATATGTTTCTGTACCATTGCTTCTTTGATCTCTTCAATAGTTCCTTCGCCTTCAGATTTCGGAAGACTCATTTGTATCAATCCGGACTTAATAATTCTTGGCATAGCTTGAATTTGTTGTTTTTAACCACAGAGATCACAGAGTTTTTACAAAGAACACAAAGACACTCCGTGAACTCTGTGTTCTTCTTTGTGTGCTCTGTGGTTAAATCATATTAGTGACTTTATTTCTCTTTATAAATTTACCATATCCTTTATTAATCAAACATTGGTTGTTATCAATTGCCACTTGTCCCCGCAGTAAAACTGTTTTTACTTTACCAGTCATCTCCCATCCCTCATACCCACTATAATCAACATTCATATGATGCGTTTGAGCTGACAGCGTATGTTTCTCATGCGGATCAAAGATGACAATGTCTGCATCGCCGCCGATGGCAATTGTTCCTTTACGTGGGAACATGCCGAAGATCTTTGCCGGGTTTGTACACGCAACTTCAACATATTTATTTAACGTGATCCTGTTTTTTGCCACCCCTTCACTGAACAATAATTCCATTCGATTCTCAATAGCCGGATGGCCGTTCGGAATTTTTGAAAAATCCTTTTCACCCATTTTCTTTTGCTCCCACATAAACGGACAATGATCTGTTGCTACAACCTGTACAAGTCCCTGGTTGATACCGGCCCATAAAGTTTCCTGGTCCTTCTTTTCTCTTAATGGCGGACTCATCACCCATTTGGCTCCTTCAAAATCCTTTTCATACAATGAAGCATCAAGAATTAAATATTGAATACAGGTTTCAACAAATACTTTTTGATTTCTCCTTGTAGCATTACGAACAGCATTTAATGCTCCTTCACATGTTAAGTGAACAATATAACCTGGACAACCCGTATAGTGTGACATATCAACAAACCTTTCGGCGGCTTCAGCCTCTGTCACTTCCGGTTGAGATAAATAATGGTATAGTGGAGAAAGTTTTCCCTCAGCCCTGTGTTTGGCGATCAAATAATCGATCATGTCACCATTGGTGGCATGTACATTTATCAAGCCCCCATGCTGCTTCACTTCTTCCATCAGGCCGATCATTTGCCTGTCATCGATCATTAACGCACCTTTATACGCCATAAAGGTTTTGAAAGAAGTGATGCCCTCTTTCTCTATAAAGTCTCTGATCTCTTTTTTTGTGTTTTCATTAAAATCTGTGACCGCCATATGAAAGCTGTAATCACCGACACAGTTACCATTACTTCGTCCCTGCCATTCTTCCAGTGCGGCTCTTAAACTATTTCCTTGCTTTTGTAAAATGAAATCGATCACCATCGTAGTACCGCCGAACAAGGCTGCTCTTGTTCCTGTTTCATAGTTGTCACTGGAGAAAGTTCCCATAAAGGGCATATCCAGATG
>CBFGXP010000287.1:0-4245 GCA_965652775.1 uncultured bacterium | reverse complement strand
TTTCAAAATGACCATTCAATCAATCTTGAATTAGCTTGCGGTAAAGGTGAATATGCCGTTGGGCTTGGCCAATTATTTCCCCAAAAGAACTTTATTGGTATTGATCAGAAAGGAAATCGCATCTGGGTAGGGGCGAAAAAAGCATTGCAACTTAAACTTCCTAATGTTGCGTTTCTCCGTATACAAATTGATCGAATCACAGAATATTTTGGTACAAATGAAGTAGATGATATCTGGATCACCTTTCCCGATCCACAACTAAGGACTGGTAAGGCGAAAAAAAGATTAACCCATCCAAAATTTCTAAGGCTTTATAAAGAATTTCTTACTCCTGAGGGTTCTATTCATTTAAAAACTGATAGCCCGCATTTGTATCGTTTTACAAAACTTATAATTGAAAAATATAATTGTAAGTTGATTGAAGATATGGATGACATCTACGGCGATCGGGAAATAAGCGATGAATTAAAAATTAAAACTCATTATGAATCGTTGGATATCGCAGGGAGTAAGCGTGTGCATTATTTAAAATTCTCCTTACCGGAAATCTTTCCTGCTAAAGAAGCTGATAAAGAGTTACAGGAATTTTTGAAAGGATATGAAACAACCTGATCTGATAGAAGGGATTGATTTTTATATAAACAAAGATGGTTACATCGTACTCACCGAAAAATACCATCTTGAAAAAGGATTTTGTTGCGGCATGCGTTGCATGCATTGCCCATATGAGTTCAAAAATGTAGAAGAACCGCATCGTTCATTCCTGCTTGATCAAAAAAATAAAGAAGCAAAATAATTCCCTTCTTTGTTTGGTTAAACATTAGCGTGAGGACTTTTCTATTTCAAAACGTCCTTCATTATGCCTGTATAATGAATGGCACAAAGTCTGCTTTAGTGTCTCTGAAGAAAATCAGTTTTTATGAAAAGAATCATATTAATGGCGGGAATATTGGGGTTTTTCAGTTTGACAGGATTCACCCAGCAAAAAAAACTCAAAGATCTTATTGGCCGTTGGGAAATTGTTGGTGAACAAAACATGCAAGCCAGTTTAGACGTAATTGATAGTTCAACTATAGTTCTCATTTACATGGGTGAAACGAAAAAGATCGTCGATTATAAATTCAACTTTGACAAGAACCCTATCTGGTTTGATTTTTCAACAGAAGATAGCGCTTCCGTTATATCCGTGAAAAGTTTAATGGAAATCGTAAATGATAATATGATCAAATGGCAGCTCTTTGATGATAGCCGTCCAGATTATTTTTCATCAACGAAGGGTGATTTGTTTTATTTAAGAAAAGTGAAATCGAACTCCAATATAGGTGCTGTAGCAATCAACTAACATATCTTTCAAAAAGTATTTTTGACTGCTGCATACCTGGTGAAAAACTCCTTTATTTTTCTACCTTCACTCTATGTCATCTCAAAAAAGGTCCACGCATAAACTCAAGTCACTAAAGCCCTCTGGAAAAAAAGATGAAAGTTTTTTTGAGCTTGTTTATGAAGTCACAAGACAAATTCCAAAAGGAAAAGTGACCTCTTACGGCGCTATTGCTGCTTGCCTAGGTACTAAACTATCAGCAAGAATGGTCGGCTGGGCGATGAATGGTGCAGGGAAAGTAAAACCAAAAGTACCCGCTCATCGGGTAGTAAATCGTATTGGAATGCTTAGCGGTAAACATCATTTCTCTCCGCCAGGTTCAATGCAGAAAGCTCTCAAGCAAGAAGGGATCAACGTGAGGAATGATAAGATCGTTGATTTTGAAAAACATTTTTGGGATCCGGTAAAAGAACTGGGGTTTTAAACATAGTAAGGACTGATCATCAGGTAAACAATAACTCCGGTTACAGCTACATACAACCAAATAGGCCATGTAATTTTTGCAAGTTTTCTATGTCTCAGCCATTCTCCTGTCATAGCACGGTAAGCGGTAAATAAAATAAAGGGAAGAATGATACCTGCTAAAATAATATGTGTGCCCAGTATAAAATAGTAGATATAACGGATGGTGCCCTCACCTGCAAATTTCGTTTCCCCTGTAAACAAATGATGACAGATATAACTGACAAGAAAAAGACAGGAAAGAATGATAGCTATTATCATTATTCTTTTGTGCAAAAGATACCTTTTGTTCCTAACAGCAATCAACCCGACTACCAGCAAAACAGAGACTGTTGAATTGATCGTTGCATTGATCTTTGCGAATAAATGTTCATCAAAACCAAGTTGAACATCAAGCTTGATACGACTTAATGCTGAGATGGTAACGAATACAATTACTGACACTACGATAATAAAAGTTCTTGCTCTGCCATCATTTTTTTGCCAAACGGGTTCCAGCATATTATTTATTCTTTGCTTTTCTTAATGCGATCAGAAAGATCCCGAGACCAACCAATGCCAGTAAAAAAACAACTCCAAGTAGCTCCAGCTTACCGGCAAAAAAGCTTTTTTTCTTTTTATCTTTTTCCAGCATCAGTAAAATAATGTCTTCTGAAAGCCTGATCAGGTCCTTCTCCTCGCCGGCTCTGTAGGTTCTTGGATTTCCATATTCGTCTCTTGGCATTCTTATTACCCTGTCCCTGTCGATCAATACGATAACATCTGTATGAAAGAAACCGGTATCAACACCCTGGGGGTCCTGCACCGAAAGATTCATATGTTTTAATGAAAGATCATAGATAGTTTTTTTATCCCCGGTAAGTAACCACCAATTCTCAGGATTTATTTGAAAACGATCAGCCCATTTTTTCAGCGCAGCAACAGAGTCCCTGTCCGGGTCAACACTAAAAGAAAGGAACTGGACAAAGTCTGCAGTACGATCGCCGACTTTTTGTGATTTCTTAATCGACTCCTGCAATTTTTTTATGTTCGCAGTCATGCCAGGGCAAATTGTAGCGCAATGAGTAAAAAAGAAATTCGCTACAATGATTTTTGGAACAGTGTCACCGTTTTCAGGATCAATCTTCACCATTTCATGCAAAGAAACTTGTTTGCCATCCTGGTTTGTTAAGGTAAAATCGGGAAGCTTATGCCAGATAGTTTCATTTTTGATCTTTCCGTTTACAACTTTTGAAATAGTCGTATCTGAAAAAACAGGCTGTGGAATATCGATAGCATCTGCGCTGAATTGCTTGATAATAAAATAACTCACTAAAGGCAGTAATACTGCCAGCATCAATGCATATAAGGCCGTTTTGTTCACAATGAATTATTTATATAAAAAACACTGTCCCGCCTGCGGCGGGACAGTAGTCAGGTAATTATTTTAGATAAAATATTATCAATGCTTCCCTGCATCCTTCTTCTCAGTTGTTCTTTCCTCAAAATGCTTGTCGTAGGTATTGCGAAGATTCTTATATGAATTTCCATCCCATAAAAAGGCAGCAATGAACCAGATGAACAGCATTAACGGCACGACGATCGTCATGATCATATTCCTTATTTCATCACCCAGGTGCATAAAAATAGAAACAATATAAAAAGCTTTCGCCAGCGTCAGTATAGCTATTATCCCTTTTATTGCAAGATCAAGCCAGTCCGGGAAATCTGTTGCATACATAAGCAAGCCCAGCCCTAACTCAATGATCGTAATTATCAATAATACCCAAAACGTTTTCCATATACGTTTTACGTTTTCATCACCCGGAACGTGATGATGAAATGTTACCTCACTTGGCGCATGCTGATGATCCATACTTCCGATTTACTTTTATTTAAAAAATATTTTAATTATACCAGGTAAAAACATAAGAATACAAATACCCAAACCAGGTCCACAAAGTGCCAGTATAAGCCGGCTTTCTCGATCATTAAGTAATGCCCTTTCCTGTCAAACACACCTTTACTTGTCATAATTAGCATTACCACATTTATAATAACTCCTGAAAACACATGGAATCCATGAAAACCTGTGATCCCAAAAAAATATCCGCCAAATGCTATAGGTCCTTTTTCCCGAATATGTGCATGTCCAAGGTCTATCATACCGATCAATTGATCTTTAGGCATTTTCTCCAAACCAGCCAACGCAACCTGGGTTCCTTCCTTTGGATATTCATGTGCAAGATGTGCTAAAGTTTCAGGCGAGCTTGCGGCCAATGCCTTTTGAGCAATAGCCGGATCAACCAATTTACCCCATGGATTTCCTCCCATTGTTTGCCCGATCAATTCGATCTTATTACCGTCTGCAAGCACCGCATGTTCACCTGTGATCAGGTGATGCCATTCCCATGCCTGGCAAA
>CBFGXP010000286.1:0-4246 GCA_965652775.1 uncultured bacterium | reverse complement strand
TCCGTTATTTCTTCAGCCTGTGATAATGTCTTATTGAGTGGGATGTCTTTTATAGAATCTTCAACGATCTTCTTTACAGAAGGATTTATATTAAGGTCTTTGTAATTAAATGCAAGGTGTAGTGCTTTATAATCGCTCAGCTGTGGTAATTTTTCTTTAATTGCCTGCACTGTTCCTCTTCCCCAAAGCGCATCGGGTACAAAATTTCTAATGGAATTTGGTAAAAGGGTTGCCATCACCTGTGACAATGTCTTCTTCAACAACGGTATTCCTTTATTTTTTCTTGGATTTATAGGAATCACAGGAACGCCAAGTTCTCTTTCAAATCCTGCCACATCAATTTCCACTCCTTTTTTTCTTGCAAGGTCCATCATGGTCAGCGCCACTACAGTTGGAATTTTAAGATCGATGATCTGGGAAGCGAATAAAAGATTTCGTTTCAGGTTTGAGGCATCAACAATTACTACCAGAATATCAGGATGTTCTTCGTGTTCATCATTTAACAATACGTCATAAGTAACCTGCTCATCATGTCGGCGTGGATAAAGACTATAAGTTCCAGGAAGATCTAAAAACTCTGCCCACAGGTTTTCATCAATCTTAGCCTCGCCAACTTTCAATTCAACGGTTACACCCGGAAAATTGCCTACTTGCTGATTAAGACCGGTAAGGCAATTGAACAGCGAACTTTTCCCGCTGTTGGGATTTCCAACCAGCCCGATATGTATGATTTTTCCACCCACTGTAACTTACAAATGTAAAAGTTAGACATCGTTGCTATTTACGAAATCGGGTTTTTAGAAGATGATTTTCATTATGTACCGGGCATTTGTGCTACTATTAAGGTTTTGTTGCGGCGCTCCATTCGTCGTTCCGTCCCTCACTCAGCATATTGCGTGGCAGTTGCACAAAACTTTAACCTCTTTCAATTTGAGCTATTCAATAACTTTGCTCAAATTAATTTCAAATTCTTATGAATAGTGTCCGTGCAGTGTTGTTGCTTACTTCGCTTTTTCTAGTTCAGGTTTCTTTTGCACAAAAAAAGAAATCTCCCAGGCTTAGTAAGGCTGATCAGGCAATGATAGCAAATCTTCAATCACACATCAGTTATCTTGCCAGTGATAAATTGGAAGGCAGAAGAGCAGGTACCAATGGCGAGCAATTAGCCGGTGAATATATCAGCCAGAAATTCCAGGAGGTCGGTTTGCAATCAAAAGGCAGTGAGGGTTTTTTTCAGTCATTTGAAATTTATGATGGCAAGCAAATAAACAGCGCAACCCATTTTAATATTAATGACAATACGCTTGTTGTAGAAAAAGATTTCTTTCCATTTCCGTTTTCACAAAATATCAGTATTGAAGCTTTGCCGGCAATTGCTGTTCAGGAAGCGGATATGCCCTGGTTTTTTGATCTTAAAGAAACATTAGAAGAAAACAAGAACAATCCTCATTTTGACTTAAATGAATTTATACGCAATAATGCCAGGAAAGCTAAGAGCCGTGGCGCATCGGCAGTTATCCTTTATAACTCTTCTGCAATTGATGACAAATTAAAGTTTGACCCTAAGGACCGTACAGAAAAACTTGATATTCCCGTTATCTATTTTTCAAAAGAGACATCAAAAAAATATCTCAGCGACCAGGCAGCCACCCTTGACATCAAAATGAAAATAGATGTAGGTGAGAAAAAAAGGACGGGGCGTAATGTTGTTGGTTTCATTGACAATGGAGCGGCCCGAACTGTGATTTTTGGTGCACATTATGATCATCTCGGTTATGGAGAAGACAATAACTCCATGTTCCGCACAGGAGAAAAAATGATCCATAATGGAGCGGATGATAATGCCAGTGGTACAGCGGCACTTATTGAACTTGCAAGGATCTTAAAAAATAGCAAGCAAAAAAGTAATAATTATCTGTTTATCGCTTTTTCCGCCGAAGAACTTGGATTAAATGGTTCAAAATTCTTTACAGAACATCCGACGATCGACTTTACAAAAGTCAATTACATGATCAATATGGATATGGTAGGAAGATTGAATGACAGTAGCCAGGTTGTAACTATTGGCGGTTTTGGTACTTCCCCCCAATGGAGCTCAATCATTAATCCTGGCGATAAAAAAAATCCATTTACGATCCGGATTGATAGTAGTGGAACTGGCCCCAGTGATCATACTTCTTTTTATCGCAAAGACATTCCTGTTTTATTTTTCTTTACCGGGCTTCATACAGATTATCATAAACCCTCGGACGATTTTGATAAAATAAATTACATTGGAGAAACAAAGATCATCAATTATATCATTAACATAGTTCTTTCGCCTATGCTTGCTGATCAAAAAATGAGCTTTACAAAAACAAGGGAAACACAAACTGCTTCTTCTTTGCGAAGTGGCAGCGTTACTATGGGCATTATGCCTGATTATACCTTTTCCGGGGCAGGAGTTCGATGTGATGGAGTGACTGATGGACGACCTGCACAAAAAGCCGGGTTAAAAGCAGGAGATGTGATCATTAAGATCGGGGAACACAATGTAAACTCGATGGACAGTTATATGCAAACCTTAGGAAAATTTCAGAAAGGCGAGAAGGCGAAAGTAAAGTTTAAAAGAGGAAATGAAGAAATGGAAACAGAAGTCCAGTTTTGATTTATCGACAGAGCAAAACCACCATGAGCAAACTTATTTTAGATACACAAGACATTACCGATGGTTTTTTTGAAGACACCCGCCTGCTTGGTGTTATGGCCCCAATGAAAGACTACCAATTTTGCTGGCAACTAAATAATATTCTCGGAGTCGATTTTCGTGTAAACAATGAAATTGAAATTCAGCTAAAGAAAAAAAACAGGAATTATTTCTTTAGCCTTTATGAGTATCACGAACCCTCAACGGCGCTGGAACACTATATCTACAACAACCAGTTCGATGGAGAATATCTTTTACCAGAGTTCAAGCATCTTGACTTTTTATGGTTAATGAAAGGAGACATTGTTACGGATGACGTGCTGCAACAACGGGCAGAAAATATCAGGTCAATCAACGGGGTACAATTAGTAATGGAGTTGACGAATGAAAAGATCAGGCATAAAGAGCATTTAGTATTTTAAACCCTCATCCCCTATAGGGGAGAAAGGAGATTATATATGAAATTAAATTTTCTCTCAGAAAAAACTTTTTATCCCGAAACAAAAACTACTCAACACCCCCCTTTAGGGGGTGGGGGTATGTGGCAAGAAAAAGACAGTAAGCTGTATAAAAAATTTAGTTTTAAGAATTTCAGCGAAGCCTTTGCTTTTATGACAAGAGTAGCTATTGAAGCTGAAAAAATGGACCATCATCCAACCTGGACAAATACCTGGAACACTGTAGAGATATGGCTCAATACTCACAGCGCAGGGAATATAGTGACCGATAAAGACAAGGAACTGGCAAAAAAAATTGATGCTTTATAAAACAAGGCTGATATTCGTAATGAATCCCGATGGCCTTAGCATCCACTATACTTATGATCCGTCCGGCAGCTTTTGGAGCAAACGAAGAAACTGCGACAACAAATTTTTTTCAATCAAAAACTATAGAATCAAGTTCGCGATTTATTCAACAATCAGCGTTGGCCGAATTTGACAACATGGTTGACGTCCTTCGAAAGAATGAAATAAATGTTTTTGTCATTGATGATACACCAACGCCCGTAAAGCCATCGGCAGTTTTTCCCAATAATTGGTTAGCCACTTCCCCGGAAGGGATTATTTCTGTGTTTCCAATGTACGCCCCTAACCGGCGACCGGAAAAAAGAGAGGACATTCTAAAATTGCTTGCAGAAAAATTCGTGGTAAATGGTGTGCAGGACTGGAGTGAATTTGAAGTAGAAGGAAAGTTCCTGGAGGGCACCGGGAGCATGGTGATCGATCATGAAAACAAAGTGATCTATACCTGTTATTCGCCACGAACTGATATTTCCGTATTAGAAAAGTTTGCCAATGCGAATAAGTACAGGGCCATTATTTTTTTAGCTACAGATAAAAATGGGCAACCGGCATATCACACCAACGTAGTGATGACGCTTGGTGAAAATTTTGCCGTGCTTTGCGAAGAAGCAATTGAAGAGGAATGGGAATTGATTGCTATTCGTCAACTGCTTGACAGCAGCGGGCATGATGTAATAAGAATAACAAAGGACCAGATGCATTCATTTGCAGGTAATATGTTGCAGGTAAAAAATGCTAAAGGAGAAAAATTCCTGGT
>CBFGXP010000285.1:0-4252 GCA_965652775.1 uncultured bacterium | reverse complement strand
GAGCATGCCCAGGTGCGACTCGGGCGGCGGCATATAATAAAGGCTGTCGGCGGAGGAAATGCGTTTGTAGAGTTCAGACTCTTCAGGATTGCCGGGTATAATTGCAAATGCACCTTTGGTTTCTTTTAGCGGTGCGTACGCACTATCAGGAATATCCAATCTTAAATCCGCCTGTCTTTTATTGCCATCGGGGCCGTGACATTTGAAGCACTTGTCGGAAAGTATTGGGCGAACGTGGAAGTTATAGCTTATGGTTTGGGGCAAAGTGGTTTTGTCTGCTTTACCTTTCATAAGGCAGGACAGGCCCGTAACGAGGAGGGCCAGAACAATTATAATAATTGTATATCGACGATACATTTTTTGGCTTCGAGCTCCGAGCCTCGGGCCTCGAGCAAGAAATATTCGCTCGAAGATTGAAGCTGAGGCAACTTTTATTTATTCAATAATATTTCCTTGTTAAGCGGAATTACAACACACCGGCTAGATTCTATTTTGGGGACCTTTTCCGATGGCCAATTTATTCATTTTTAAGTTAGGAAAATCAGTGTGTGAAGGGGTTTACTCCTGATTATTCAACTATGGGCGACATGCAATCGATTGACTTAGTAATGAGTGTGTAAGGTTTCGGTTTTAGCGAGCCTTAGGTCTTATTTGCCCATACGCCCTTGGTCTAAATATCGCTAGTGTTAGGGGATCACGACGAACACAAAGAACCACGAAAGGCACTACGTATTATGGAATTGATTATTGGGATGGAGTTATAAAATGATTAAATAAAAAAAGCCGGCATTGTTACCGGCTTTGGAAATAATTAAAGCCATATCAAAGCACAATCTTCACGTTGGGTTTATCGCTTACATCTTCGCCGTAATAAAAGACATACAGGCTCCCGAAGGAATACATACCTCCTCCATCGGATCTTGTTTCAATAAAATACTCATACGAGCCCTTTTGTGAGTTCGAAATGTAAAATGCTTCGTGCCAGTCCGAACTATTACCTCTTTGCACTAAGACTTTCATCGGAGTGCCAGGTCTTATATATTTATAAATGTCCAAAACTTGTAGACTATTGTACCATATGGGAATCCATTCATGGTTACTGAAAACGAGATCAGCGGTTGGGTTTTGAATGTTCCTAACAGTAACTTTTGATGTATCCTTATCAGAACGTCCTGTGGCGTCAGTAACAGTCAGCTCAAACTGATATTCTCCCTGTTTGAGATTTTGTATCCACGTAGTGGCTAAATGCTTATCCTCAAATGTGTGCGAATCCGGGCCACTAATTTTTGCCCAACTAACCTCTTTGATATTGTTTTCACGGTCTGAAAAAGAACCAAGCAGCTGAACCTGGCCTGTGGGTAAGGTGATAAGAAAATCGGGACCAGCATTTACTATCGGAGCAGTAATTGTAGTTTGGATTGGCGGTCGCACAGGTGGTACTGCACTAACAGGAGGTTGTGAAGTGCCGGGGTTGCTTTTACTGCAGGCCATGTAGCACATAGCTTGCAACAGAGCAACAAACAGGATGATAGTGGCTCTCATTTCTTTAAAGTTTAGAATGGTTTGAATAAATCACCTATTCCAGATGCCACACTGTGAATGTATGACTTATTCGTCATTTTTATCATATCTGCGAGGGGAAAGCGTAATTAGCTATTTATCTTCTTAGTTCGTTGCGGGTATTACAGGCATTCCTTAAATGATAACCCTACATAAATTCGTGGGAGGGAATAATCGGGTGTTGCTTGCGAAAGGGAAGATTAGCAGCGGGTTATGCCGGGCGCCGTGACGCTTGTCAAGTTTCATCATATCAGTATTAAGGGCGGATCAGGATAGATTGCACGATCTCTTCAAGCAAAAAAATGTTTGTAAACATTTCCCCTTGTTTAGTACTGCAATTTGATTTCGGCACTTCCTTGTGTTCATCAACCAGGTAGTAAAAATTTCATCCTCGCGCTCATGAAAGCGGCTCCGGTCGTGGAGGACTTCCTGCCGGCTTTGATTTTTCATCCGGTAAAGGAATAAATTCGTGGTTATCATTTGGCGGCAGTATTATTCTACCCTGTTTCCAATCTTCTTTGGCCTGTTCTATTCGTTCCTTTCGGGAGGAAACAAAATTCCACCAGATAAATCGTTCACCTAATGGCTCACCACCTAACAGCATGAGTGTAGTGTTCTCTTTGGCAATGATGAGTGGATCCACACCTTTGTTGAAGACCAACATTTGCCCGGGATTATAGGTGATTCCGGAAAGTTCAACACTACCCTTTGCAATGTAAAATCCACGCTCAGTATGTTCTTTGGGCAGTGCGAAGACTGCTCCCTGCTGTAATACAACATGTAAATAAAAAAGGGGTGAGTTTGTTTTAACGTCGTTTCTTAACCCATATGCATTTCCTGCTATCAATCGCATCCACACCCCTTTGTCGGTAAATACAGGGAGTTGTTCGGGAGTGTAATTGTTAAAGGCTGGTGCAGACTCTTCATCTTTTTCCGGAAGCGCCACCCAGGTTTGTATCATCTCCAGCCCGCCTTTGAGTGAGGAAGGATCTTCAAACCTTTCGGAATGCGCAATTCCGCTGCCTGCGGTCATCCAGTTTACTTCACCCGGACGAATGATTTGCTCCACACCCAAACTGTCCCTGTGTGTTACCTGTCCACCGAAAAGATAGCTTACTGTGGAGAGTCCAATATGTGGATGTGGCAACACGTCCAGAGATGAAGGTTCAGACGGTATATCTGCTACTGGTCCTGCATGGTCCATGAAAATAAATGGACCGACCATTCTTCTAAGACGGAAGGGAAGAATGCGTTTTACTTTCATTGCTTGGCTAATAGCTGCTTCCCTGGCCTGGATTACAATGTCGAGCATACCCGCAATTTCCGATAAAAATTTTTTTCAGATTGTAAAATATCTGTTCCTCACTTACCAGGGACTAATTACAATAGTTATTTAGAATAACTGCTCAATTGTAGCCATTGGCATAAACATACGACCACTATCAGGCAGAAGTGTAAACCCATATTTAGTGTAAAATTCTTTTGCTTCCTGCTCAATTGGATCAACCACCACTGCCATAGAGCCAAGATTTGAAGTAGCATCATAACTTCTTTTCAGCGCATCCAATAACAGTAAGCTACCAAGTTTTTGACCTTTGAATTTATTATCAACTGCTAATCGGCCGAGAATAGTCACCGGCAAGTCGTGATACTTTTGAAGTTGCTTTACAAACGATTCGGGCAGTTGTGACCTGGGAATTGAGCCATTTGAGAGTGTATAATATCCTTTGATTACTTTATCATCATCCGAAAGAATAAAACATGCAGACACTTTACCCTTTACATCTTGTTTTGCTTGTTTATGAATGTAGTTATCCAGCATGGCCTTACCACATGAAAATTTTGCCTTTTCATGCGAGGCTCCCAAAACATTTGTGACATAACTCATTTCGGTGCTATCACTTTTTGATAACTTTTTGCGGCCTGGACTAGTTCTTTATTAGGTTTCGTTGGATTAGCAAGTGCTTTAAAGAAAATTTGCTTATCCCTTTCAGAAGCCAGTATTGCATTGTTTTTTTCAATAATGGCTATAGCCGCCTCCTGGGTGGTATGAATAACAAACTCTGATAAGGATTTAAAACCCTTAATTCTCGCAGCTTCCTCAAATAATTCTTTTTGATTGCGGGTGAGACGGGCGTCAAACCTCGCCTCCGCAATTACTTTCTGACGTTTTTTAATTGTACTCATCACCTATAGTTTCTTATAAATAAATGTACGGATTATTTCCGTACAATGCAAAATAAATGGTTAACCAGGAGTTAGGAATTAGATTGTCAGTCGTCGCAACATCGTATTAATCAATGCCATATTTTCATAAATACCAAATTTTACCAGATCTGTCTGTATATTGGATTCCTTAAATTCAATTTCGTTTTGGATATGGGAAAAAAGTCAGTCACCATGGTTTTAGGTTTTGGCGGGCCGGGTCAACAAGCAATAATGGTAAGTAAATCCGTAATCTGTATACCTATGGCCGGGTTATTGAGGTGAGATTTGTAATTACTCTCAAAAAAAGTAGTCAGGTGATCTACTTTAAATGCATGAAATAAATTTTTATAGTTGTAAAAATGAGGCCACATCCTTCCATACATTATTTACTTCCGGGTTTAATACAATTCAACTATGAGCGACAAAAAAAATGAAAACCATGAAGACCCAATTGGCCGTAACGAAGCACGTAGGGATTTTTTAA
>CBFGXP010000284.1:0-4280 GCA_965652775.1 uncultured bacterium | reverse complement strand
TAATGAACGAAAGACCTGGCTCCGGTTTATATAATCTGGGAACAGGCAAGGCCAGAACATTTAAAGATCTTGTGATGGCGATCTTTAAGAGTCTCGGCAAAGAACCAGTGATCGAGTATATTGATACGCCGATTGATATCAGGAATAAATATCAGTACTTCACTGAAGCTGACATGACCAAACTTCAACACGCTGGTTACAAAGAAGAATTTTATTCCCTGGAAGAAGGCATTGAAACCTACGTGAAGAATTTCCTTATTGACAGAAAATATTACTGAACCCTCACTGATCACTTTTTCCGGCTAGCGGGAAGGAAATAAAATGGAACCACAGAGGCACTGAGTCCACGGAGTTACACAGAGATAGTCCCTGTGTAACTCTGTGTCACCGTGCCTCCGTGGTTAAAAAACAAATTGAGACACTTCCAAAAAATCCGGATATTTGTAACTGTTGTTTGCCACACCGGAGAAAAACGGCGTGGCATTTTTATTAAATAAAATGTTTATGTCAAAGAAAATTGCGATCATCGGTGGTGGTAATCTCGGCGCTTCAATTGCCGAAGGATTGATCCAAAGTGAATTCAGCCGACCAGTTGAACTTTCAATAACGCGAAGAAATCTTTCTCCACTTAGTCGCTTTGCTGAGCAGGGTTCAATGGTACACAGTGATAACAAGAAAGCAGTAAAGACTGCTGAAATAATTATCCTTGCGGTTAAGCCATACAATTTTACTGATATCATTGATGAAATCAAAGCCACACTTGATCCAAAGAAACATGTTGTTGTTTCTGTTATTACAGGTGTGTGGATCGAGCAGATCCAAAAAGCAATTGGTAAGCCGGTGCCGGTTATTCGGGCAATGCCAAACACTGCCATAGCCATACAACAAAGTATGACCTGTCTTGCACATGCTGATGCTTCAACTTCACAATTAAATTATATCCGTCAATTGTTTGACCAGCTGGGTGTAACAGTAATGATTGATGAAAAACTAATGGATGCCGCAACGATCCTTGGGGCCTGTGGTACCGCATATGCCATGCGCTATATCCGTGCAAATATCCAGGGAGGAATTGAAATTGGTTTCGATGCCGCCACCGCAGCGCTGATTGCTGCCCAAACAGTAAAAGGCGCTGCGCAATTATTATTAGAGAAAGGCAGTCATCCTGAGCAGGAGATCGATAAGGTAACAACTCCTAAAGGTTGCACCATTGCTGGCCTTAATGAAATGGAACACCAGGGATTCAGCTCATCATTAATACGCGGAGTTGTTGCGAGCTATAGAAAGATCGCCAAAGATCTTAGTTGAGAATTCAGGAATTTCTTTGAGTGAGTTTATTTTTCCGTAACTTGAAAATAGAATCCTTCGAAAAACCTTCAGGTAAAGCAAAGATTAAAGATTAGTGTAAGTTAATCTGGAGGAAAATGAACCACCACCTTATCTATGATTCGCAGTTGCTGGAAGCGCTGCGTAAAAATGACACAACGGCTTTTGAAACGCTTTTTGATCGTTACTGGTTCCTGCTGTTTCAATATGCAAACAGTAAATTAGATTCCGAAGAAGAAGCTAAAGAGATCGTAAGAGATATTTTTATTGACTTATGGGAAAACCGGTATGAAATAACCCATGATTTCTCCCTGATAGTCCACCTCTACAGCCGACTGCGAAAAATGGTAGCTGCAAATCTTTACAAAAAAATTTGTGAACAGAGTCTTGAATTTCACAGAAAAAAATCATTACTCACCGAGTTTTCAGTGCAACATCTGAAAACAGCCTACAAGCCTGTGTCCCGAAAGCGTTACATTGTAAATGGCAATAAGGAGGTTGAAGAAGATCTGAAATATCCGCTGCTATATATGGGTAAAAAGATGTTTCATTACGGTCGGAATTATTGTTTGCGAATTCTTACGCATGAAATTCCCGCACGCCTTAGCAAAACATTTCTTTAAAACTATTTTATGAAGCTCAATATTTTAGAAAATAAACTACATCGATACATTCATGGAACTGCAAATACTGCTGAGGTGAAACAAGTTGATGCATGGCTATCAAGCAAACCAACTAATCACAAATTTATTGATGAAAAGAAAAAAGAGAAACTCAGGCAACGTGTTTTATTTGAAGTGCAGTATTATACTGAATACCCCTTGTCTTTTCCAAAAAAAGAAGAAGCGTTTAAAAAGCTGTTACCTATACTGCTAAAAAGCGTATTAATTATTTCGTTGCTGGCACTTTATTTATATTTTGAATTGCGCAAAACCTAGGAGGTGGGTGCAAGCTTTGGCACAAATCCAGACAGTCCGGGTTTCATGCTACTGTTAATTTTCAGTTGCACAGATTACCCACGCAGAAGTGAAGGCCACACTTGTACTCCTGTAGTTATATCCATCTAAACTATGCTTATGCATGCACAGTACGTACCTGCATTTTTTTCTGACGAGGCTTGGCCGTTACTTTTTTCTTTGCCTTCACAATCTTTGTTTCTATTTTTTCCGCTGTATCGTTTGTCGTGTTCTTCACTTTTCTGAAGAATCTTCTGAACAGAAGGTAAATTCCCGTGCCTGCAGTAGCGACACCAGCTTTTAATAACATGCTTGCTATATTCATAGTGTATTTTTCTTATACAAAACAATTAGCATACCAGTATTCGTTTGTTGGTGTAACTTTTTTATTGAATGCACTAAAATCCAGAAGCTTGCTGCTTATAAACTATACCGTCTTTCATTACAAAAATAATTTTCCCAAATACTTTTGGATCGGTTAAGGGATCGCCGTCAACACCGACAATATCGGCAAGCTTACCCACTTCGATACTTCCCAATTGATCTTTCATTCCTAATAATTCAGCAGCATTAATAGTAGCTGCTTTGATTGCTTGCATTGCGGGCATTCCTGCTTCTATCATATAACCAAACTCTCTCCAATTCTGGCCGTGTTTGAAAACGCCGGCATCAGTTCCAAATGCAATTTTTACCCCAGCTTTATAGGCTTTAGCAAAGGTGAATTTTATCTGGGCGCCAATAACTTTCGCTTTTGCGGCTACCACTGCCGGATAGTAACCCTCTTTTTTTGCTGAGTCAGCAACTGATTCTCCGGCAGTAATTGTAGGAACGTACCATGTTCCATATTTTTTAAAGAGTTCGATCGTTTCATCATCCATTAATGTTCCATGTTCTATCGAATTTACACCGGCACGAATTGCCCTTTTCATTCCTTCCGCGCCGTGTGCATGTGCCGCCACTGTAAAACCATAATCCTTTGCAGTCTCCACTATTGTTTTTATTTCTTCCTCTGTGAATTGCGGATTCTGTCCATTCTTTGCCAGACTCAGTACACCACCGGTCGCCGTAATTTTTATCAGATCGGAGCCATCCTTGTATCGTTGCCTCACAGCCTTACGTCCATCTTCTTCACTATTGATCACACCAACATCAGGTCCCGGATCACCCATCAGATCTTTTCGATATCCATTTGTTGGATCTGCATGACCACCTGTTGTACCAATCGATTTACCTGCTGTAAATATTCTTGGTCCCTTTACCTGTCCTTTATTGATAGCATTACGCAATGAAATATTTACACCACTCCCGCCAAGATCCCGTACCGTTGTAAACCCCGCCATCAACGTTCTTTCGGCGATCGGGATAGCATTAAATGCAATGTCAGGTGGATTCAAAGTAAATCGTTCCATGTATTGTGTCGGGCTTGTTTCACCTTCCATATGCACATGCATATCCATCCATCCGGGAGTAACAGTTTTTGTTTTCAGATCGATGGTTTTATCAGCAGATCCGGCTTTTGTAAAACCTTTTTCTACTGCAACAATTTTATTGTTTTCGATAACGATGGTCATTTCTTTTTTGGGCTCATTTGAAATACCATCGATCAGACTGCCGCACCAGATATAAGTTTTTTGGGAAAAAACAATAAGTGTGGACATGCTGAAACAAAAAAGCAACAAGGTTTTCCTCATATTTATGGTTTAACATTAAAAGTAATGAAACTGTTGCAATGCTACTGAATCAAAACTCGTGAAAGAATGTCTCTTTGAAATTTGTGGGGGAGGGGGCTATAAATCCTTACCTTAGTTTAAGTTATATCTCCAATACATCCTGTCCTGAAAAATTCTTTGTTTTTGTATAATTTCTAGCGGCTCATGTTATGCAAAGAAAAAGATCCAAGAAGCAAACGAAAATAACGGGTAAGAAAGAAAAAGGGTGAAGGCGCTACTTTTTGTTTTTCACTTCCGCTTAAACGTTCATAAAATGAAGATGAAAATA
>CBFGXP010000283.1:0-4430 GCA_965652775.1 uncultured bacterium | reverse complement strand
CATTTATTTCCGGATAATTTTTTCATCCTTGTTTAAATAAGATCGCAATATGAATTCATTGCCATCAAATACGCCATAGGTGAAATAATGTATCCAATCACCAAGGTTAATATACCTGCTGCCTTCTTGTAGACGATAATCAATGGCCAGGTGTCTATGCCCAAACACAAAAAAGTCAACTTTTTTCTCTTTTAATAGGTCCTTACAATAAATAATCAGCCATTCTTTGTCTTCCCCTAAAAAAACTTCCTCCGATGCACCGGTTTGGGCCCTGCTCCGGCGACTTAGGTAATTTGCCAGTCCCATACCGAAGTAAGGTGGAAGGATACCAAAGAGCCATTTACAAAAAGGATTACGAAATATTTTCTTTAAAAATTTATACCCGCCATCGCCAGGCCCAAGCCCATCACCATGACCTACATAAAATTTCTTTCCATTTCTTTCAAATTCTTTGGGCTCAAAATAAATGGGGATGTTTAATTCTTTTTGAAAATAATCTTTCATCCACATATCGTGATTACCAACAAAGAAATGCATAGGGATCCCGGAATCAGATAATTCAGCCAGTTTACCCAGCAACCTGGTATATCCTTTAGGAACAACTTTCCGGTATTCGTACCAGAAATCAAACATATCCCCGACAAGAAAAATTTCCGCAGCGTCATTTTTTATTTCATCAAGAAAACGGACTACGTGCTTTTCTCTTTGAAGACTGGAAACGGCATCTGGTGCGCCAAGATGGAAATCTGAAAGAAAGTATATTTTTTTATTGCCAGGAAATGTCACGAAATGAAATTATTTCTTTTGATCCATATATTGAAGCACATCACCTGATTCAATTATTGGTTTACCAGTAACATCACCATGATACCAGTATATCCATGCATTAGTGATCTTGTTGTCAATATAGACTTCGGTTATATCACGCCGGTAAAGCTGAGTTTCATCAAAATCCACATGTACCCCTTCATAGTCATCTAACTGACCCATGGCCCAGGCAAATTCATTCTCATTCCTGATCCTGTATAGTTCCCCAACGATGAATTTATTTTCATTGGAGGGTTTTGCTGCCGGGTAAGTCCCCAGGTCGTATAACAGGCCTTTCACCTTTCCTTCGCCAACCAGGTCAAAATAACGACTAACATATTCATAGGCAGGGCTACGAAAGCCACTGCGCAATGAGCCATACACAAAAAGCTGGTAAACCTCGGGATCTTTCATGCATTAAAAATACGCAACTATGCATCAACCAAAAAACAATATACTTCTTTAGGACCATGCACTCCTACTACTAATGTCTTTTCAATATCAGCTGTACGGCTGGGGCCGGTAGCAAATGTGATAAGCGAGGGAAGCTTATCGTTATATTTTTTTTTGATGCCGGTTAAAGCATCTTTCAAATCATATACAAGCTGGCTGGTAAAAGCAATACAAATATGAATTGGCGCATATACACTTGTTGCCCGGCCCGACGCCTGCGCTGTGCTCATGACAATACCTCCTGTACGTGCCACAAGATATTCACAGCCTGTAACGCTTACATCACAATTAGCAAGATCTTTATCGGTAAATCTTTCTTCTGCCGAAGTACCAACGATCTCTTTTATCCTGCTTTCAATGCAATAAACTTTTTGCCAATCTCTTTTTTTGATCAAACTATTGAATTGAAAAGCCAGTTCCTGCCGGTTGACACAAAATATGAACCTGCCCCCAAGGGAATTGAATTGTTCTGCAAATACTACTTCAAGTTCTTCGGACGATGGTGGAAACACGGATTGATTAACCTCACTTTGCGGAAAAGGAAGAGGCGTTGAATGACTCAACGCCTTTCGAATTTTTTTGAGAATTGATTCTTTTGATGGAGAAAATTTCATTCCCTGGTGTTTGTTTATGCCGGCAACGGGAATATTCCTGGTCCGGCGCCTTCCGTTCCTTCAGGCGAACCTTTTTCAGCAAGCTTTTCTAAAGGTTTTGGCTGGTCAACAATTGGCTCTGGTATTGGAACATCAAGCACCTTCTTTTCTTCAAATGGCCTTTTTCCGATCAACGCTTCCACGTCACTCTGAAAAAGAACTTCTCTTTCCAATAACGCCTCGGCAACAATTCTTACCTGTTCTTTTTTCTCAATTAATAAACTTTTTGTTCTTGCATAGCCATCATCAATCAACCTGCGTACTTCCTGGTCTATTATTTTAGACGTTTCTTCTGAATAAGGTTTTGTAAAAGAATTTTCCTGTTGAGGATCGTAAAAACTTACTCTTCCAACTTTCTCATTCATACCATAAACCGTCACCATTGAGTATGCAATTCTTGTGATCTGCTGCAGATCATTTTGCGCACCGGTAGAGATCTTGTCAAAGAAAATATCCTCCGCCGCTCTACCGCCTAGAGTCATACATATCTGATCCATCAATTGGTCGATATTATATAGATACTGCTCTTTAGGAGTGTACTGCGCATAACCCAATGCAGCCGTTCCTCTTGGTACGATGGTTACCTTTAGTAATGGATATGCATGTTCAAAATACCATCCACAAATAGCATGACCCGCTTCATGGAATGCTATAATTTTTTTCTCTTCTGGTAAAATGATCTTGTTTTTCTTTTCAAGACCTCCAATTACCCTGTCTACGGCATCCTGGAAATCGGCCATCTCTACGGATTGTTTTCCTTTCCTTGCGGCAATCAGGGCTGCTTCATTACAAATATTTGCAATATCCGCCCCCGCAAATCCGGGAGTTTGCTCGGCCAGTTTATGAATGTCAACTTTATCTGAGATCTTAATTGGTTTCAAATGCACTTTGAAAATCGCTTCCCGTCCTTTTAGATCAGGTTTATCAATTGAAATTTGCCTGTCGAAACGACCTGGACGAAGCAGCGCATTATCCAATACGTCCGGGCGGTTGGTTGCCGCGAGGACAATTATCCCTGCATCGGTACCAAAACCATCCATTTCAACCAGTAATTGGTTCAATGTGCTTTCTCTTTCATCATTACTCATCATCACATTCTTTCCTCTGGCACGACCAATCGCATCTATTTCATCAATAAAAATAATACAGGGAGCTTTTTCTCTTGCCTGTTTGAACAGATCCCGTACACGGCTTGCACCAACACCAACAAACATTTCCACAAAATCACTACCACTTAAACTAAAGAAAGGAACCTGCGCCTCGCCGGCCATTGCTTTTGCCAGCAATGTTTTACCTGTACCGGGAGGGCCGATTAACAATGCGCCTTTTGGAATTTTTCCGCCGAGGTTTGTGTATTTTTTTGGATTCTTTAAAAAATCAACGATCTCCATCACTTCCACCTTGGCTTCGTCAAGACCGGCAACATCAGCAAACGTGATATTTACTTTTGTTCCCTTATCAAATAAAGTAGCTTTTGATTTTCCAATATTAAAAATTCCACCGGGGCCACCACCGGCCCCTGCGCCACCGCTCATTTTGCGCATTAATAATATCCAGATGGCAAGAAAAAGCAATACCGGTAAAAGAAAATTAAGCATACCAGAGAACCAGTTGCTGTCTTTTTCGGACACATAAGGGTCATATGACTGATCAAGTTCATTTGGGAAATATGCTGGGTTCTGTTTCTTAAAATCAAGGATCTCTTCCCTGAATCGTTCATTGGACTCGAAAGTAAATTGAGGAGGTTTCTCATCCTTTTTATTTGAAATAGGACTCGTAGGCAATTTGTCTGCATAATACTTAAGGCTATCCTTCTTAATAGACACCCTGACAACATTCTTATTAGTCACTTCGGTATATTTCTCAACGTGGTGCCGCAGCAACATGTTTTTAAAATCGCCGACAGTGATCTGTTGATATTTTTTTGCGAATGGCCCGTAAATACTGAATCCAATTACAGTAGCTAATAATATTGCCCATATCCAATAGCTGCTAAACTTAGGCCCTTTCTTATTATTATCATCACGGTTTGGTTGAAACCGTGGGAATTGTTTCTCGTTTTTATTGAATTGTTCTTGTGACATTTTTTTCTTTTTCCCTTCTCCCAGCTTAAACTGTTTCTCAAAGGTTTTTTAATGTTATATACTTAAATAAGAGCTCCTTAGTTTTCATCATGTTCGTGGGTTACGGCATCACTCCACATTTCTTCCAGCTTATAAAACTTCCTGGTTTCCTCAAGCATTACGTGTACCACCACATTCACATAATCGATCAAAACCCATTGCAGGTTCTTCATTCCCTCATGGCGATACGGAGACTCGTTACATTTCTCTTTTATTTGATGTTCTACAAATTCCGATATCGCCCTTACCTGCGGCTGGCTTCCTGCTTCACAAATAATAAAGAAGTCTGCAACAGCTTCGTTTACTTTTCTCAGGTCAAGTGAAATTATATTTTCACCCTTTTTCTCCTGTATGGCGTTGATGATGGTTTTTATGAGTTTTGAATTCTTCGTTA
>CBFGXP010000282.1:0-4457 GCA_965652775.1 uncultured bacterium | reverse complement strand
AAAATATACAAGCCGTGAGCTTGCGATACTTGCATCTAAATTCTTTGTGTTGGATATCGACAGAAAGAGTCAATCACCTTTTATCATGTTCAAAGGACAAAAGATACATGACGATGACGATATTAAAAAAGCACAGGAGTTTATAGAAACTAATTTTATGGAAAAGATCACTGTCGATGAATTATGTTCAAAGTTTGCAATTGGCCGCCGCACATTTGAGCGGAGATTTAAAAAAGCAACGAATAATACCGTCATTGAATACATTCAACGAGTAAAGATCGAATCAGCAAAGAAACAATTTGAATCAGGGAGAAAAACCGTTTCTGAAGTAATGTACGAAGTTGGCTATGCCGATACAAAAGCTTTCCGGGATGTATTTAAAAAAGTAACCGGCATGTCGCCACTCGATTACCGCAGCAAATACAATAAAGAGACATTACAACTGAATTAACCAAAAGCTGATTAAATTCTTATGCTCCTGGTTCGATCAGGTCCCAGAGATTTCCATAAAGATCTTTGAAAACAGCTACGGTGCCATACTCTTCTTTTTGCGGAGGTCTTACAATTTCTATTTGTTGGTCTAATAAATTTTGATAATCCCTTTCAAAATTATCTGTGTGCATAAACAAGAAAACCCTGCCGCCGGTTTGATTTCCTATGCGGCTTTGTTGCTCAGCATTTGCCGCCTTTGCAAGCAAAAGGCAACATTCATTTGACCCTTTCGGCCTTACCAATACCCAACGCTTTGATTCGCTAAGCTGTGTATCTTCTAACAGGGTAAAATGCAATTTTTCTGTATAAAATTTAATAGCTTCATCATAATCATTTACCACGAGAGCGATGTGAGCAAGTCTTTGTTTCATAAATTTGTTAATTGTCAATTTCCTTTATCACCGTACGATTATCTTCCTTTCTTTTTTCATAATGAATATTGAATGCTGAAAGATCAGGTTTGTATTTCCTGGTTCGTTTTAATTCATAATTATAAATGCATTGTCCCAACTTATACATAAATGGATAACCAATACTATCATAATCATATTTGTTATCATTCATAACTCCATCGCTGTTCACATATATCGTTGCTGTCAGCATAAACTCAACCTTATTTTTAAAATCCACTACATATGACACATCTGTAAGGCAGCCGTAAGCCCAACCAACTTTATTAAAAACACGAATATGACGGGGGATATGACTGCCACTCTTAAAAAAGAATTTAACATAGCTGTCATAATACAGACCCGTGTCATACTTTGGATAATCAGTTTCTGAAGGATACTGCGAAAGATAGCGATATAAAAAATCATAGTCTTCCTTCTTTAGATCAAAACGGCGGTTGACCGGTACTGAATAGGGAAATAAAACAGATTGTAACAATTGCTGAAGGTGAAAAACCGTAACATTATTCGCGGTTGTAAAATCGATAGGCTCGTTGACCAGGCTATCCTGTGCATTCATGTACGCCTTTCCCATTTTATTGATATGACTGAAATCAAATGAATCCCGGTTAAAAGCCATTGGCTGCAGATAAAGAAGAGAACCATCTGGTTTTATAAATCGGATTGGGTTAGTATGCCTGTTCTCATCTGCTGTCATACGCATAAAACGACGGGTGATGCGGAGATCAGGATATCCCATCTCATACATTCGTCGATTGATCGTTTGCTGACCTACGAATTCATACATGCGGTTATAGGCATCATTATCACTTACCAAAAAAGCTTTCCGGATAAAGTGAGCAATGGAAGGAAGTTCTTTTTCGGCCGTGCTGTCCCTATATAAAATTGTCTGCCGGCTATAGCCACTATCGTACTGCATCGGCGTAAACATATTTACACGGGGATCCTTTAGTTGATTTAGTTTCTCCAATGATAAAAAAGCCACCGGCATTTTTACAGTAGAAGCCGGATTGAAATATTGCAGCGAGTCATAATTAAAATAAAAATTTGTGAATGAAGGGGTATTATTTCTATCCCGGTTGATCCGGGTATATATAATCTGATAACGATAGATCCCTGGTTGTTGGATAACCGATCTAAAAAGGCTATCCTTATTGGCTGAAAAAATATCCTGTAATAATTTATCTGTGCGGGATTGCGCCGTAGTTGCTATCGAATATATAAACAGGAAAAAACTAATAAAATGATAACGCATGAAGTGAAGATAAATTAAAACACATAAATCCTAAAGTGAAAACCGATAGCTACTTATTTGTCACATAGGTAAGAAATACAAGCCCGTTTGGATATATCTTATGACTGGTCAATGTCAACCAGGTTCGCTCCTTAATATCCTTAAATAGCGCTTTCCCGCTTCCAAGAACAACAGGATGCACCGCTAAAATAATTTCATCAACAAGCTGCAGATTCATTAAAGATGAAATCAGTTCAGCGCCACCGAAAAGCCAGATATCTTTTCCTTTCTCCTTTTTAATTTTTTCAACTTCATTTTTAATATCGCCCCTGATAAGTATCACACCTTCTTTTGTATTGCTCATCGTCGTGGAAAAAACATACTCTTTCATTTTTGGAAAACCAGGAGGCGCTTCGCTTTCCATGGCTAAAACCAGCTCATAACTTTTGCGGCCCATAAAAGTGGAGTCGATCCGTTTAAAAAATTCAGACATGCCATAATCCTGGTCCGTAAAACACCAGTCAAATTCTCCATTCGGACCTTCGATGTAACCATCAAGGCTGACGGCGAGTTGCAGAACGATCTTTCGCATGGTAATTTTTAGTTGAAATTATAATTTTTCCCCACCTATAAATGGTTTGCTCCGGGTCAATTGCGCAATTGTTTTATTAATGTTCTTGTCAACGCTTTCTTCCGATTTTAAAAAATTTATATACCGCAAGATCTCTTTTTGCCGCGAAGGGCTGAGTTTATCAAATGCTTTCTTAGCCTCAATATTTTCTTTAAATGCTTTTTTAAGTTTAGCATGTACCGGCGTCGCTCTTGGTTTAGGATCAAAATCGATCTGTATGTTAATCATATCACCAACATCCTTTCCTGCAGCTTTGCGCATTGGTGTGTTTAAATACAATCTCCATTTATCGCTATACTTCACCAAATTCTGAATAAAGCTTTTGCCACTAATTTTTAGCTTAACGGGTATTGCCCCTTTATCTTTTCCTGATTTTTGAAAAATATATTTTAGAATTGAAGCTGGAAGTAATACATATGGATTGATGCCGATGATAAAAATTTTTGCGGAGAAGTATTTCACGATGGAAAATTAAAAAAGTTTAGGAACAAAAAATCCGCCGCGGCAGGACCCTTAACTCTTAACTATAAACCCAAACTATTTACTACTCTCCCACTCCTTCCTTCCCAATCCGGCAAAAACATGTCTTTCGCTATGGTAAGATGAACGAACAAGCGGACCACTCTCTACGTAATCAAGTCCGAGTTGATAACCGATCTCGCGGTATTCGGCAAATTCATCAGGATGAACAAAACGATGAACGGGTAAATGTTTTTTTGTGGGCTGAAGATATTGTCCAAGCGTTATTACATCACAACCATTATCGCGAAGGTCGGTCATGGTTTGTATCACTTCCTCTCTTGCTTCACCAAGACCCAGCATGATACCGCTCTTGGTTCTCATGCCACCTTGCTTTAATATCTTTATTACTTCCATACTGCGCCAATACTTAGCTTGTATGCGTACCTGTCTTGTCAATCTTTCCACTGTTTCAATATTATGACTTACAACTTCAGGCGCTGCATCAATAATGCGCTGTATATTTTCTTTCTCTCCTTTGAAGTCTGGGATCAATGTTTCTAAAGTTGTGTCGGGATTTAATGATTTGACGGCTTTGATCGTATTATACCAGATAATAGAGCCGCCATCTTTTATTTCATCACGGTCAACCGAAGTAATAACTGCATGCTTTACTTTCATTAAATGAATGGCTTCCGCTACACGCTGTGGTTCATCCCAATCCAGCGGTTCAGGACGACCGGTAGCAACTGCACAAAAGCCACAACTTCTTGTGCAAATATTTCCAAGGATCATAAAAGTCGCTGTTCCCGCGCCCCAGCATTCACCCATATTAGGACAGTTACCACTTTCGCAAATAGTGTGTAGTTTGTGTGTGTCGACAAGACTTCTTACATGCTTGTACTCCTCGCCAATAGGAAGTTTAACACGAAGCCAATCTGGTTTTTTTTGCCTGGGTTCTGATATTATGGGAAGTTCGGTCATTGTGCAAAAATACGGATAAGGCGTTGAAGGTTGAAAGTTGAATGTTATTGGAGCTCATTCGTAACGAAATCCTATTCTGCCGGTGACCTTGAGATATTTTATAAAGCTTGCAATTTTTGAACTAAGTGTTTTATTTTTTTCAAGCCTTTCTTCAAAAATTTCTTTGCTAATATGGTTTCTTTCAAAAGTTATATGCAGTTGTGACCTGACCTCTCCATTTGATCCTTTCGCAATAATCAGAAAATTG
>CBFGXP010000281.1:0-4475 GCA_965652775.1 uncultured bacterium | reverse complement strand
TACCCTGAACATCAATTGAAGATCGATAAGGACGAAGAATTCTTCACCCTTTGTTTACAACTGCAACTGTCAAAAGCTACATAAACCGTAATAGTAAATGGATGTATTAAAATATAATTGTCTTGTTGTGGACGACGAACCGATCGCCCGCAAGATCATTATGAATTATATACAGAAATTGCCCCTGCTGCACCTGGCCCAGGAAAGCATCAATGCTTTAAACGCCATCGATTATTTACGCAAGAATAAAAATATTGATATTATTTTCCTCGATATCAATATGCCCAATCTTTCAGGTTTGCAGTTACTGAAAATAATCCAGCCGCAACAACCTGTGATCTTTACAACTGCCTACTCAGAATATGCCGTTGAAAGCTATGATTTGAATGCTGTTGACTACCTGTTAAAACCCTTTTCCTTCGAACGGTTCACGAAGGCTGTTTACAAAGCGGTAGATGTTCTCAAAAAGTCGCAGTCCACGACCGCTAATAACACGGAAGAAAAAAAACCTCCATTTTTCATCAAGTCCGACGGAAAGAATTACCCCGTATCGATAGACGACATATTATACTGCGAGGCGATGAAAAATTACACGATGGTAAGATTGAAGGATGGACAAAAGCTTATGCCACTCGTACCGCTCTCCCGGTTCGAAGCTATATTAACCGAGGTAGGTGGAGATTTTATCCAGGTACATCGCTCTTTTATAGTATCAAAAAAACACATTACTGCGGTTGCTGCTACCCTGGTAAGTGTTAATCAATTTGAGATTCCGATTGGAGTGCAGTTTAAGGAGAAGTTTTTTAGGGTGATTGGAATGAGGGATAGCCAGGTGGATAAACAAGGGTAAGTGTACTTGTACTTATTTTTCAAAGTTTTTGGCATAAATGTTTTTATGTCCACACAAGACTACTGGATGCTATTTTAAAGAACGTCGAGGATCTCAAGTATAATGTATATAAATGACACAACGCCGGCAATCGCAGCATATTTCCAAATCTTGTATTTCCTCTTAATATCTATCAATTGTTGCTCGATATGATAGGTGGAATTCGTCTCTTTTATTTCCGTATTCTCATCATTAAGTTTAAGATTTCCTAAATAACTGAGCACTCCCGAGGTCTTAACGTCTCTACCCTTATCAGTAATACGATAGGAGTTGCCGTTAATTTTATCCACCAACTGGTGATTTTTTAGGAAATCAAGAGCCTCGTGAAGAGGACGTTCGTGTTCCTTTGGCCGCGGATCGATATGTGGGCGAATCACTACATAGGATTTAGTGCGAGGATACACCCTATCTAAATCGTTAAGAATTTTATCAGCGAAAAATATCCAGTCTTTATTCATAACATCTTTTTCGGTTGAACGAAATCAAATTCTAACGCTGCATAAAATATGTTTAACTTTCAAACCAAATAATAACCTCAAACTTAAACAACGATGATCGGGCGATGTTTTACTGAGCAATTTATCCAATTCTGAAATAGACAGAACCAGTCAAATATTTTATCAACCTCAATGCCAATAACAAAGCCAAATACCTGATTGTTGAAAATATAAATTAAAACTCGCCGCTAAAGTTTTGTAAGTAGGTTGATCTCGTGCCGGTTGAAAATTCCAATATTTTCCTCCGCAGTTACACGTTACACTAAGAAGGTTCATTTATATGTTACCAGTATATTTAATACTTGATTATATCACGACTGCCTGCCGATTTATACCTGGTCGATAACCTTATGTGACGCGCACTTGTAAGATGAAGAATTAAACACGATTGGCAGGAAACATTGAATATCATGAAAGTTGTACTGGATCTAAGAAGTTTACCAAGGGATAGAGTAATGAGGCTATAAGAGTACATTTTCGTTAGTACTTACCCAGACGTTCTCAATTGGCTAATGCGCAACCGAATCAATATTTCTTTCTACCCCTTGAACTTTCTTTGATTTAGTACTCCTATAGTCACACTTTCAAAGGATAAATGAAATAGCTATACCAGAAATAAAATCTATGGCCGAAAATTTCAAAAAAATATTTGCGCCCTCCCTATCCGTTGTACAATTACACCATCCCATATATAAAAATCTACAAATTGATTTTATTTATCCTCATCAGTAAAGATTACGAGCTTCGGCTCAGACTTGAGCTATACACTCAACGGAAATAAGAATTCCGCCAGGAAATGGTAGAACTTGAGGCACGCTCCTGGCAGGTGGATTTTTTGGAAAAAATTCAGCATATACTTTATTAATAATGCCAAAGTCATTCCCAGATACCATAAAAATGGTTGTCTTCACTACTTTGCCCATACTACTTCCTGCCTCTTCCAAAATTGTTTTGATATTTACAAAACATTGTCTTGCCTGCTCCTCAAAATCATCACTCACTATTTTAGCAGTTTCAGGATTTAACCCGGCGGTTCCGGAAAGAAAAATATAATCTCCCGCAATTACCGCCTGGGGAAAAAACTCGCTCATTCGTGGGGCTTTCGTCGTATTAAAATTTTCTCTTTCAATCATATTTATGATTATTTTTTATGCTGCCATTGGCTTTATAAATTTCATATTCCGCTCCTTAAAAGTTACAAATGATCGGGAATACTATCTTTTATTATTTTATTGTTTATATCAGTTACTTCCCAATACAAAAATAAGGACCCTTAACTGGTAAGGGTCCTGTTACTATAAGGTACTAATATCACAAATTCTATTGCCAGGAGGCTTGATCATCTTCCATCCCTACTGGTCCGCTTTTTTCCCATAAGCTTGAAATATACCATTGCCGCCGTGTTCTGCATCGTTCATCATTAACACCCTCGCCCCTTTGATACAGGTAAAATAAGCATCGTATTTTTTAGGCTTTCCTTCAATATCAGAAAAACTTATCTGCCAGTTGTTGGGCACAGAAAATGTGCCTGAGGACTTTACATCCACATATTTTGTGTTGCCAACAGTTCCGTTAACGACCAGGAGCTTCCAGTTGTATTTATTACCGGCGCCAAACTGGAAGGTTTGATTCGATTGATGCACATTCATACCAACATAGTTACCTGTAAAAGTATTATACAAGTGTTGCAGTCCGGTGAAATCGCTGGTCCAGGTACCATTGAAGTCTTTCGCACCAATAGCAAACTTGTTATAAGTTGCCATTCGGGCCAATGGGTTCATTAAGTCAGTCTCACTATCCCACCTGATCAAATCGGGGTCAAATTTGAAATGTTGTATAAAACTGTTTTTATCGGGAGTAACAAATTCAAGCCAGCCAGTTTCGCCCTGTCGGAAAAGTAGAACATATACTTTTTTCCCCGTGCTATTCTCAGTGAGATGGCCAAAGCCCAGGTAGGGACGGTTATAGGTACTGATGTAGGCAGTTTTGTAGTCTTTCAGGTTGCTGTAACGTGGAGCCACTAAAATATTCCAGGCAGCATTGGTAAGCTGATCGGGATCTGCAGGAAAAATGGTTCCTTCCTTTGGATAGTGGATCAGAACCGTGACAGATCCTTTTTTTACTTCCACCCAATCTTCCTTTACCGTACTTATCCAGCCATCATCAAAGTTGGTGGTCATAAAAGTAAAACCTTCATTCTTTGTCACAGTATTAACCTGCTCCGGTTTTACAGGATTAGTCGCTGGCCTGTTAAATCCAAGGCCCTGTTTATTGAATTTGATAGATTCCAAAAAGTCAGAAATATTTTTTTCATACACATCCGTATTGGTAAGTATAACAATGTTCATCATTTTTTCAAAGCCACTTGATGTTACTAATGCAACAATACCTTTATTACCGTCATTTTCAAAAGTTGCATACCCGCTTTGTACTTCCCATCCATCTTCTGTTGCTGGCGGTTGCATTTCGGGAGTCGCAGAAACAGTTACCGTTTCTTTTACTAATGATGCCCAAGCGATATCAAAGTTCTCTTTTGAATTGGCTGTTCCCTGAACTGCTTTAAAAACGGTGATCATGCAATATGTTCCTTTTGCCGCATTTTCTATTGAGTATTGAATAGCACTCTCTGCAGGTTGCTTTTTCCATGCCCTGGGTGGGGTGTAGCTAATAAGATCAAATGTTTCCTTTTGGGCGAATAAAATGGTCGCAGATAAACCGAAGAAACAAAGTGGAATTATTTTTTTCATACTAATAAACATTATAATTCAAATTTATTTGCATTCATCTTTTGATACTATCCTATAAAACAGGGATATTTATCCTACTACGCACTCCTGGAAGTACCAGATATCAATCCTTTGTGATTTTAATATTGCTGATATAGTATTTATCGTTCTCCCCTGAATTGAAACTCGTAAATGACATTGCATTGAATAAGTGAGCTGCTGGTATTGCTTTTTCATATTCAGCTATTTTGATTTTATCAACAAATACCTGCAGCATTTCATCTTTCTTCTTAATTGTTACTTTAATGTGATTATTTTTTTAATCCTGGAGAAGTAAAAGGTAACCCTTATAAACCCCTTCGC
>CBFGXP010000280.1:0-4492 GCA_965652775.1 uncultured bacterium | reverse complement strand
ACAATATACTCATAGCGCTGAAAGGTAGCGACGATATCAGATATTTCAGTTTTATTTATCTTAATAGTAACCTGCATCAATCCTGTTTGCGGATCAGTGTTGGTATTTAATTGAGTGATCTGCGCATCATTTGTTTCCACAAGCCTGCTGATTTCACTAAAAGAATAGTTGGTGTTCTCCATTTCCAATACAATTAGCCCGCCAGGATCCTTGACATTCATAAATTCAGATGCCTGTTTCAACATTTCCCGGTAACTTACCACGCCAAGTAAATTCTTTTCCTCATCGATCACCGGTATAACACTAAGCCTGTTCTCCACCGCCAGTTGCAATGCTTTCAAAAAATGATCATTCGCATTTATAAAAAATCCGGGAAACCCATCTTTTAGATCTCTTAGTTCAATTGTATCATCCTGCGCCTGCATCAAACCTTCTTCATTCACTAAACCCACATACTTTCCCTCATCATCAACCGCCAGGTGAGATACATGGCAGTCATTCATCATTTGCAGTGCATTAAAAACTTTATCATGCAAATGAAGAACAGGTAATGATGGAGATATAAGTTCACGTGTTAACATGAATAGCGGCTTTTCATTTAGAGACAGCAACTCCTATGCTACTGTTGCAGGCTCGTTGAGTTTTTTTAAAAATTTATGCAATATGATATTGAATTCATCAGGCACCTCCATCATGGGAGCATGCCCGCATTTATCTATAAAATGCAACTCGCTGTTGGGTATCAGCTTATTGAACTCACGGGCTACAAAAGGCGGAGTAATGTTGTCATTATTTCCCCATATTAATAACGTAGGTTTCTTGATTTGATTGAGTTCTTCGCCAAGATTATTTCTTATGGCGCTTTTAGCGAGGGAAATTATTTTGATAGCCTTAATACGATTATTTACGATCCCATAAACTTCATCCACCAATTCTTTTGTTGCGGTTTTTGGATCAAAAAAAGTCAATTCTGTTTTGTTCTTGATATATTCATAATCGCCCCTCTTTGGATAACTGTCACCCATGCCATTTTCAAATAAACCAGAACTGCCGGTTAATATCAATGACTTGATCCTTTCGGGATGTTTGAGTACGTGAATAAGTGCAACGTGACCACCAAGTGAATTGCCGAGAATATGTACATTCTTCAGATCTCTTGCCTCCAAAAATTTATTTACAAACTTAGCAAGACCCCCAACTGTTGAATGAAGAATATCGAGTTCAAATAAAGGAAGGATCGGCACTATAACTTTATTGTGCTGACGGAAATACTCAATGAGAGTTTGGAAATTACTAAGGGCCCCGAAAAGTCCGTGTAAGAGTACAAGAGGTTCGCCTTCACCTTCTTCCACAAACCGGAACTTATCCTTTTGTTTTACCTCGTAAGACATAGCATTTCCAGCAATTAATTTTTGCTAAAATAGTTGATTTACTGCAAAGTTCAGGCTTAATTGAATGCTGTGATTCAAAATTTAGCCAGCCGAAGGAACTTGTTTTGAAACACCATCAAAAAAATCTTCAAGGTCTTTAAACATCCCCTTAAAAATCGGGATAATTTTCCCTAGTCCTTCCATCAATTTTGGCCCCCATGGCTGAACGTAAGCATACGTCACAGATTCATTTTTTGTTTCAGGTTTTATAAAACCCAACTGATCCGCATAAAAAATTAAAATACTGAAAATTAAAATATATAACCCCGCATATAGTAAAATCCCGCCCAACTTGTTTAGCCAGCCAAGCATTGCAAGCTCAACACTTTTTTCAATAAATTTAGCGCCCAACCTTACCAATAAAACAACGATGAAGAAAACAACTGCAAAAGAAATTATTGGCAGCCATTTGTCTGAGATGTTCACTGCGTTACCGATGTAACCAGCAACTACAACTGAAAGTTTTAAGGCAGCCGCAAGACCAACTATAAATGCTATGACGGAGAAGAGTGCAACAATCAATCCCTGCCTGTATCCTTTAATAACGGCAAGAATTATGAACAATGCAACAACTATATCAAGGATCATCAGCTGTATTAGCTTTTAGATAAAAGTTCCTTTACCAATGCAGATATCGTTTTACCATCCGCCTTTCCCGCAAATTTTTTTGTTGCTGCTCCCATTACTTTTCCCATATCAGCCGGAGAAGCAGCGCCGACCTCAGCAATGATCGCAGCTAATTCTGATTTTAATTCATCTGCTGAAAGTTGTTTGGGTAAAAATTTTTCGATCACTTCAATTTCTTCCTGCTCTTTTTGCGCCAGGTCGGTGCGGTTCTGTTGTTGAAAAATTTCCAGAGAATCTTTTCGTTGCTTTACCAATTTTTGCAACAATTTAATCTCATCTTCTTCCTTTAGATCACCACCAGCACCCTCCGAGGTTTTTGCCAGTAAGATAGCGGCTTTAATTGCCCTAAGACTGCGTAATCCTTTTTCATCTTTGGCTAGCATTGCAGTCTTTAGTTCCCCCATTATTTTTTGTTCGAGGCTCATAGTATTTGCGTTTGAGGTTTGAAAAATGAGATTTGATGTTGGCTAATTCAACGTCAGATCTGACACAGCTGATTATTTATACTTTGTTTTCCTTCAATTGCTTTTCTTTTGACTTATGATAAAATTCATGAGCAAATTTTTTCATGCTTTCCACCAATTCTTCATGCTGCGTAGCGCGGTGATAAGAATCTGCCATTGTCATTAATGTCTGATAAAAAAAATCCGTCATTTCATCTACCATCATATCCTTTGTCCAAAGGTCAATGCGCAAGGCAGTCTTGTCTGCGCCATCCCAAAATGCGAGCATCATCGCCTTTGCTCTTTGCGCACTTTCAATTGTAGAATCTGAGGCCTTCCATAGAATAGCTTCAGGCACCTTGTCATCGTTCAGTTGAACATCTACTGTAATTGTTGAAGTCTTCATTTTATAAAAGTAAAGTGGCGGCAAAAATAACTTAATTCATCCTAAGCCTTTCATAATAGATTGCCATAAGAGTTGAGCGGTTTTTTCAGGTGTAAATATCGAGGCCAATGATCTTCCTTTTTCAATTAACGCAAACCGATAATTTTCGTCTTTATACAGTTGCATCATCTTATCGGCAATATCCTTTATCCCGTTATCTGCACATAATATGGCGTCACCAGCCACTTCACTAATTACAGAATTTTTGGTTGTAATAACGGGTACACCTGCCTGCATGGAATTGAATGCAGTGATCATATCTTCATTTGTATCAAATGGAAGAATAACCGAATACGCTGCAGCAGTGATCGATGCAGCATCATTTCTCGTTCCGACGAATTTTACATCACTCCGGTATTTATAGGCAGACAGGCTTTTTTCAAAAAATGAATTTGACTTAGTCAATAACAATAATTTGAAATTGCTTTGCTGCCTTTTCTTAAAATGAGAAAAGGATTTCAGCAGTTCGATAAAATCCTCTCGCCTGGAAAAATTGCTATTGTATAAAAAAAATTCTTTCCCATCACTATATTCTGCTTTTGAAAGCTCTTTTTCTTTATCGTTGGCTGGTTTAAAAAGTTTATTTCCAAATGGCTTTATGATACCTATTTTTTCGTCCTCCACCTTGTATTTTTCATTTATTTGATTCTTCATTGATTCGTTCAGTACAAAAATTAAGGTGGCCTTTTTTATAAACGCATGTTTAGTTTTGTCTTTGTGGGGAATTAATATTGCCTGGGATATTGAGGTGGTTAATGAGCATCGATTCTCCATTGAGATAAAGAGATCGGTTTTAATTTTTTTTAGGATACGCGGCAATTTAACATCCCACCAGATCTTTTTCAAGAATACATTTTTAGAAGGTTTTACTATCAGGATCTCCGTATTTTTTGAAATGAAATTCGCTGAACTAATATCTGTTAGTATAAAAAATTTTTTATCCGGATGCTGATCTGTAAAAGATAAAAGCGTTTCAACAATAAAGCGACGTGAACTGGAATAATCCTCTTTAAATAGTGATGGAGACCAAACCGCAATAGTCATATCTGACAAAGGTAACTGATGTGATTTTGCACCGAAAAAATCCCTAAGTAGATTCTCTAAAAAGGGAGTTGTCAACAGTTAAAACAGCAGGCATATTTACAGTTGTTATTGAAAATAACTGGGTTTACATTTGTCAATAGAAAAGCCAATGTTACCAAAACACTGTTATATGATTCTTCCTTATTCACCGCAGAGGGACCATCAAAAAATAATTGCGGAAAATCAAAAACATAGGACATTATTGGTATCATATTTGTTGTTATAAGCAGCGAAAAATTCTTAAAAAGTTCTTTTTTATATACATTATTGCAGCAGATCAGAGTGAGACGCCAGTGCTGACCTATGATGAACCGCCGTTACAAAGCGAAAAAGGATTGCAGTGGAAAGAATGTAACGAGTCCGCTGTCCAGTCGTCAATCAACTTCTGATCATTAAACGACCTCTTAGGTGGAAGAGGATGGTGGCTTGTAAAAGGGGCCTTGGTTCGGGGCCCCTTCTTTTTT
>CBFGXP010000279.1:0-4572 GCA_965652775.1 uncultured bacterium | reverse complement strand
CGATCTGTGTTGCAAGTCGTATTCTTTGTGATTCACCACCACTCAATGTTTTGGAAGCCCGGTTAAGTGTGAGGTACGTCAATCCCACATCAAGAAGAAACTGAAGACGTTCTCTTATTTCTTTCAGCACATCTTTACCAATAGCCTTTTGCTTATCCGTAATGAGTAATTCGATCCCATCGAACCAGGCGGCAAGATTATCAAGATTCATTTCACCCAGCTGCGCAATATTTCTTCCAAGGATCTTAAACCATAAACTTTCCTTTTTCAATCTTGCGCCACCGCAACTTTCACAAGGTTTCATTTTCATATATCCTTCCGTCCAGTCGCGTAGCGTTTCACTATATCCATTATTGAACCAGCGCTTCAGCATGTTTACAACTCCTTCAAAAGGCGCTGCTGGATCAAACTTCATATTCTCAAAATCAATATCGGTTTCAAGTCCTTCTTCATTTCCGTATAACAGAATGTTGAGCGATTTTTTATTCAAACTCTTCACAGGTGTTGTTAATGAAATTTTATTTCTTTTCGCAACATCCTGCACCTGTCTGAAAACCCATGCGTCCCTTTCTTCACCAAGGGGTGCAATGGCACCATCATTAACACTGAGGGACGCATCGGGAATTATTGATTCCATGTTTACATGATACATAGTACCCAGCCCCCGACATACAGGACAGGCTCCATAAGGAGAATTGAAGGAAAATGCATTTGGCGAAGGTTCTTCATAACTAATTCCGGTGTCTTCACACATCAATTGCTTGCTGAATTGAACCAGGTTTTTTTCATCTACTAACAAAAACATCAGGTCTTTACCCAGCTTTAAAGTTTGCTGCACGCTTTGGCTTAATCTTGATTTTAAGTCATCGGTTACCTGCAAACGATCAACGACAAGCTCGATATCATGGATCTTATATCGATCGACCTGCATTTTCGGCACCAGGTCTTTTATCTCTCCATCTACCCTTACTTTCAAAAACCCTTTCTTACGAATGTCTTCAAATAACTCGCGGTAGTGACCTTTCCTTCCTCTTACCAATGGCGCCAGCAATGAGATCTTCTTATTCTTATATTTTTTAAAAATATTCTCAACAATTTCTTCTTCGCTCCACTTCACCATCGCTTTACCGGTATTATAAGAATAGGCCTCCCCTATTCTTGCAAATAATAAACGCAGAAAGTCATATATCTCAGTAACAGTTCCAACTGTTGATCTTGGATTCTTATTTGTAGTTTTTTGTTCAATCGAAATTACAGGTGATAAACCGGTGATCTTGTCTACATCCGGTCTTTCCATATCGCCAATAAACTGCCTGGCATAAGCGCCAAAAGTTTCCATATAGCGACGCTGGCCTTCTGCGTAAATAGTATCAAAAGCAAGTGACGATTTTCCACTGCCGCTAATTCCGGTAATTACAACCAATTTATTTTTTGGAATAGAAATGTCAATGTTCTTTAGATTATGAACCCTTGCTCCATGCACCTCGATAGCCTCATGATTTATCTCTTCAACCACTGTCCCGTTATTTTTTGAGTTTTCCATTGTAAAAAGGCAACGAAGATAGTAACAAAAATGTGTCTGGCCGGTTCTGCAATCACACCTTACATTTGATGATGTTTAAACTTTTCCGCAATAAGAGCAACCGCGTAAAAATTATTGATCGTGTGTTTATGCACCAACGGAACAAATGGAATCATTGCGAAAAAATTTTAACAGAAAAGCCAAAAACCATTTTCATAGGCTGGTTTGATGAAACAATTGCGGAGCTGGAAAATTTTATTACCCGGCATAATGTTTCACTTATCTCGGTTTTAAATGCCAGGACAATTCATAAATCGCAGGCTGAAGGATCGGGATTGATATTTATTGAACATAATCCAATGAAAAGCAAAGAAGAAGCCGTTTTTGAGGAATTGGGTCTAAAAGAAGTAATCATCCTGACGGCGCTGGATGAACCGCTGCTGATCAAAGTTGGCGGTGAAAAATTAATTGAAATGATGCAAAGCCTCGGCATGAAAGAGGATGAAATAATAGAACATAAAATGGTCGGGCAATCAATAGCAAATGCCCAGGCAAAAATTGAAAAGAAAGTAGTGGTTGAACAATCAGTAAGATCGCAAGCCGAATGGATGGAAAGGAATTTTAAAGGAGTTGAAAAATAACGACGGTCAAAACAATCGTTAGTGCCATTTAGTAATTCCAGATGATGGTTTAAACTTTCTCCATTATCTTTGTGCCAGCTCTTAAAAATTGCATAAGATGCTTATCAAGAAAGGCTGAGGGAAATGGCCCGAAGAAGCCTTGACAACCTATCCTTCACTTCGCTCAGGATGACAAATGAAACCTGTGCATTGCGAAGGGAAAGGTGCCAATTCCATCCCGATAAAATCGGGATAGATAAGTCAGAATTCAAGCTTAAAATAGTCATCAACATATTTGAAAGCTCATCTGATTTATCGGGTGAGCTTTTTTGTTTGTAATGATAAGAGCAACATTTAATTTTTAAAAAATAAAAATGAGCTATCACAAAAATCTTACGATCGGCCTGTTCGGCTTTGGTGTTGTAGGTGAAGGACTTTACAGGATTTTGAATCAAACTCCATCGCTTAAGGCCCGGATTAAAAAAATTTGTATTAAACATCCTGAGAAAAAAAGAAATGCCCCGGCTGAATTATTCACCACAGACAAGGATGAATTGCTTTTCGATCCGGAAATAAATGTGATCGTTGAAGTTATCAATGAAACAGAAGCAGCTTTTGAGATTGTGACAACTGCATTAAAAAACGGGAAAGATGTAGTTAGCTCAAGTAAAAAAATGCTTGCTGAAAACATGCCGGAGCTTTTGGGCCTTCAAAAATCCACCAAACTTGCGGTGTTATACGAAGCCGCTGCCTGTGCCTCCATTCCAATTATCAGGAACCTGGAAGAATATTATGATAATGACCTGGTACAATCCGTAAAAGCGATTGCGAACGGCACTACTAATTTTATCCTTACAAAAATGTTTGAAGATAAATTGGAATTTAAACAGGCTCTTTTGCTGGCTCAGCAAGCGGGTTTTGCCGAAACGGACCCAACCCTTGATATTGAAGGTTATGACGCATTGAACAAGTGGACCATTTTGTTAAATCATTCGTATGGGATCGTGGAACGGCCAGACAACATCGTTTTTACAGGAATTCAAAACATTAATCAGAATGATGCGGCTGTTGCCCGGGAAAAACATTATGAAATAAAGTTAGTAGCACAGGCAAAAAAACTTAATAACGGTGGGGTTGCTGCTTTCGTTTTGCCACAATTTGTGAATCAGCAGGACCAGCTTGCTTTTGTAAAAAATGAATACAATGGTGTTGTAATTGAAAGCGGGTTTTCAGACAAACAATTTTTTTATGGAAAAGGCGCTGGAAGTTTCCCTACAGGATCAGCCGTGTTAAGCGATATTTCTGCCTTGCGTTATGACTATCATTATGAATACAAAAAACTTTACCATCACCAGCAAAACCAGCTTACAAACGATTTTTACCTGAAAGTGTATATCAGCTTTGAAAATGGCGCCTATATTCCAAAAGAAAAGTTTGAATGGATCGAAGAATGGCATGCTGACTTAAAGCGCAACTATCTGATAGGTGTATTAGCATTTTCAGAACTAAAAAACAACAAATGGTGGAAGGAAGATAATATATCCCTGATCCTTACACCCGAGCCAATAATTGAAGATGTTGAGATCAGGAAGCTAAAAAAGAAAAGTCTTGAGCTGGCCGGCATCACATTATGAGAGCTGCTGCACTCGTATTACTTTTGTAAAAATTCTATCCTTGCCTACAGAAAGACCGGTAAATAATTTCGGCATCGCTTTCTTTTCCGCCGTCATCATGGCTATCAGCACAGGCATGTTAATACTTGTGCTCGGAAAAAATGGGGCATTCCAACTAATAAATAGTAATCACAATGAAATTGCTGACCAGTTTTTTAAATACTTCACACATTATGGCGATGGATTAATGTGGGCGCCATTAGCCATCTATTGCTTCTTTTATAGAAGAAAATATTTTATCACAGTAGTTGCCGGTGTTGTTATTTCCACAATTCTGGCACAGATCTTAAAGCGGGTTGTTTACCCGGATGAATTAAGACCAATCACTTATCTGTCTGAAAATTTTCCGGTACATATTATCGATGGTGTTACCATGAAAAGAGTTCATAGTTTCCCATCTGGCCATACCACCACTGCCTTTGCTATGGCGCTTATCATGGCCTACATGGTTAATAATAAAATCTGGTCTGTCCTGTTTCCTTTGTTTGCATTGCTGGCAGGTTATTCCCGGGTTTATCTTGGGCAACATTTCCCGACGGATATTTTCGCAGGAATGTGTATAGGAATTGTCTCGGCAATCATATCCCTGTTAATTTATAAGAAATTTATAAGGTATCTAAATGAAAAAGCTGTTTCAAAAACTGAAACAGCCGTAGTGCGGTGAGGGAGGGATTCGAACCCTCGGTACAACTTTAAGGTCGTACGACGGTTTAGCAAACCGTTGATTTCAGCCACTCATCCACCTCACCTTGAGAAA
>CBFGXP010000278.1:0-4586 GCA_965652775.1 uncultured bacterium | reverse complement strand
AAACCCGTAGAACCTGATCAGGGTAATGCCTGCGCAGGGAAGGTGCTAAACATCTTTCATTCCTGTTAACAGCATTCCCTCTCATTTTTAACCTTTTAAACTTAAAAAATGAAGAGGATTGCCATTTTAGCTACCGCTATTATTATAGTTAATACGGTATTGGGACAAACCCACGACTCCACAAGAAGGGACAGCTTCCTTTTACTCGAGCCTGTGGAAGTAAAAGCCACAAGGGCAGGCGCGAACTCGCCATTCACGAAAACGAATATTTCAAAAAAGGAAATTGAAAAAATGAATCTTGGGCATGACCTGCCATTCATTCTAAATCAAACGCCATCGGTGGTAGTAAATTCTGATGCGGGCAATGGAGTTGGCTACACCGGTATTCGTATTCGTGGTAGCGATGCGTCAAGAATTAATGTAACTCTGAATGGCGTTCCATTCAATGATGCCGAGAGCCAGGGTAATTTCTTTGTTGATCTTCCAGATTTTTCATCATCTGTTGGCAGCATACAGGTACAACGTGGAGTGGGTACTTCATCAAATGGCGCAGGTGCTTTTGGGGCGAGTTTAAATATCAGCACCAACGAGGCGATCCTTAAACCTTATGTGGAGTTCAATAACAGTTATGGATCATTTAATACATGGAAGAATACAATTAAGGTTGGCAGCGGTTTAGTTGGAGATCATTTTACAACTGATTTTCGCTTATCAAGGATCAATAGCGACGGATATATTGACAGGGCAAGCACTGAATTAAAGTCATTTTATTTTTCGACTGCTTATTTTGGTAAAACGAATTCCTTACGGTTCAACTTGTTTTCAGGTAAGGAAAAAACTTACCAGGCATGGTATGGTGTGAGTGAAGGTGATTTGAAAACAAACCGAACTATTAACTATGCAGGAATGGAAAGGCCGGGTGAGCCTTATGATGATGAAACTGATAATTACAAACAAGATCACTACCAGCTTTTTTATAATCAGCAACTGACATCCCGAATCAATTTCAACACGGGTTTATTTTATATAAAAGGCAAGGGTTATTACGAACAATACAAAGCCGATCAGGCTTATGCTGACTATGGTTTGCCTGAGCCGGTTCATGGAGCTGATATAATCACTAACACTGATCTTGTAAGACAACTTTGGCTTGACAATGATTTCTTTGGAAATATTTTTTCATTTCACTATAAGGACAATGTTTCCCAATTCACATTAGGTGGAGGTTGGAACAGGTATGAGGGGAAACATTACGGTGATGTTGTTTGGGCAGAAAAAGGGTTGGCATTACCTGGCAGATGGTATGACCTTGATGCTGATAAAAACGACTTTAGTATTTACTTTAAAGAACAAACAAAGATCGGTTCACTTGTTTCAATTTTTTATGATCTCCAGTATCGCCGGGTAAAATACAATATTTATGGTTTCAGGTATAATCCCGAGCTGACGATCAAAAGCAAATACAACTTCTTTAATCCCAAGGCCGGGTTAAGTTTTCAAAAAAATGAATGGTCAGGGTACCTCTCTTATAGCCGCGGGCAAAAAGAACCAAACCGTGATGATTTTGAAGCGGGATTGGATCAGCAACCCAAAGCCGAAAGACTAAATGATTTTGAATCAGGAATTGAAAAGAAAACTAATAAATACAGTATTGGCATCACCGGTTATTACATGCATTATAACGATCAATTGGTACTTACCGGGAGAATAAATGATGTGGGTGCCTATACAAGAACAAATATTCCACAAAGTTATCGGGCAGGTATTGAACTAGTGGCTGCGGGAGAGATCACATCATGGTTAAAAGCGACAGGAAATTTTTCAGTGAGCAAAAACAAGGTGGTTGACTTTATTGAATACATAGATGATTATGATAACGGGGGGCAACAAACAAAACAATATTCATCAACTGATATTGCGTTTTCCCCCAATTTGGTTGGAGGAGCTGTCATAAGTTTTTTCCCGGTAAAAAATGCAGAGCTGAGTTTTATCGGTAAATATGTTGGCAAACAATATTTGGACAATACACAAGATGAAAATCGCAAACTGGACGCCTTTTATACACAGGATGCGAGACTCATTTATACAATCAACAAAGGTTGTTTAAAGGAGTTGAATATCATTTTACAGGCAAATAACTTGTTTAACAAGATGTATGAGCCGAATGGTTATACTTTCAGCTATTACTATGGCGGCAGTTTAACAACAGAGAATTATTATTTCCCAATGGCTGGAATGAATTTTATGATTGGAGTGAATATGAAGTTCTGAGTGATAAGTTAAGTTGAACTGAAGCCAGATACTCAGTTCATTTTTTGAACTGTATTTTGCCCTTTCGGTTATGTAAATCTTACAACGTATAACTTATAACACTTCACCGTCCGATCTTCTCTTCCCACGCAAGCATGCCGCCAACAAGATTTCTTGTCTTCTTAAAACCCATCGCATCTAGAAACATACAAGCCTGACCGCTGCGGTTGCCACTGCGGCAATAACAGATCACTTCTTTATCTTTCAGATCTTCAATTTCCTCGATCTGCATTGATTGGATATTGCCGAGGGGAATTAATACACCCCCAATATTGAATTCAGCATTTTCATGTGGCTCCCTTACGTCCACAATGTTCAATTTCTCACCGGCATCAAGCCGTTGCTTCAATTCTTCAACAGTAATGTTATCCATAAAAAAGTTTTTATTGTTCTGGTATGCTATGCGATAAAGTATCAATTGCAGGACGTGCAGTACTCAATCTTATGTCCATCGTTTGACCTGAACGGATCCGTATCCGCTTTCCATCTTCTCCCATTCGACGCGGATTTTGCCAATAGATATATGCGTTTGCTGTGTCTACTACATCCGGATCGGGAAGTACGACAAGAAAATTCAATCCATTTGATTCTAATAAATTTTTTGCCGCTCCAAACGTCATCCCAATAAGGTTGGGTACACTGAACTCTGTTTCTCCTATCCCGTTACTGAGTACCAGGTCAATTGAACTCCCTTGTGGTATTTTTGTCCCCGGTGAAATTGGTCCACCCTTATGGTAACGTTGCTCTTTAACTGAATTCCTGGCAAAGTCAGTAACATAAGATGTGTCTCCGATCTTTAACCCCATATTTTTCAATTGCATTTCAGCGTTACGGAGACTAAATCCAACAATATTTGGCATTTCAACTATGGGTGGCACCTGCCTGTTGATTGTTATATAAACTGTACGGCTGATCTTAACAATTGCATCGCCCTCGGGCACCTGTCTCAATACCGTGCCTTTGGCCGTTGTATCTGTATAAAGTGAATCCTGGACTTCCACATCGAACCCACTATTGGAAAGAACTTTTTTTGCTTCTTCAAACGATTTACCAACGACATTTGGTACAGTCTTGTTTTTACCATGGCGGGTAAGCGGTCCTAATAGCGTGGAAAGTAAGAATAAAAAAACTACCATGAGGACAAGTCCTGCTAACAAGTTCATCCAAAAAGGCTTTTTCGTAATAAATTGAAACATCTTTTAGTTTTATATCATGGAATTGGAAAAATACTAATTTAAACATTCTTCAACCAGCTTGGTGTAAAATTCCTTCAGACTCCATCCCATCGCTCTTACCTGTTGCGGTACTATGCTTGCTTCACTTTGCCCTGGTATTGTATTTATCTCGAGCATGTATGGATAGCCCGAATCGTTGTCCAAAATAAAGTCTATTCTCACAACTCCCCTGCAATTAAAAATTGCATATATTTTTTTTGCGGCCTCTCGTATTTTTTCTGCTGATGTTTCATCTATTTCTGCCGGCGTCACTTCTGTAGATGCGCCTTCATATTTCGCCTCGTAGTCAAAAAAATCTTTTTTACTTATCACTTCGGTAATAGGTAGTGTAACAATGTTCCCCTTTGTTTTAAACACGCCTATTGTAAACTCCCTACCCTTTATCATTTGCTCAACAAGCACCTGGTCATCTTCTTTAAATGCTTTTTGAATAGCCCCTTCCAATTCTTTGGGTTCGTACACTTTACTCATCCCTATACTACTGCCACCATTGTTAGGTTTCACAAATACCGGGAATGTCAGACCTTCAATGATCTGTTGTAATGGAACCTGTGTGTGCTTAAATAAATGAAATGATCTGGAAACATGAATACCGGCCATTGAAGCGACTGCGACCGTATACCTTTTATTAAAAGTGATCGCAGAACTGGCAGCATCGCAACTGGTATACGGAATTTTCAAGGTATCGAAATAACCCTGCAGCTTTCCGTCTTCGCCCGGTGTGCCGTGCATCCCGATAAATACTGCATCAAACTTTATAGTTCCATCGTCTGTCTGCAAGGAGAAATCGTTCTTGTTGATCTCAATTTTTTTACCATCCTTCAATTCATAAAACCAACCTGATGGATTGATATCAATTTTATAGACATTGAATTTTTCCCTATCAAGGTTTTTATCGATCGTATTGGCCGATTTATAGGATATTACCGCTTCGCCGGAGAAACCCCCGGTTACAAGAGCAATGTTTTTTTTCATGTGTGGTTCCTGGTGATTTACAGACGCAAATATTGAAGAAAAATTGCTTTAATAAAAACTAAAGAC
>CBFGXP010000277.1:0-4630 GCA_965652775.1 uncultured bacterium | reverse complement strand
TGAATGATAAACTCACTCCCTTCACCTTCCTTTGTTTCAACCTTTAGTTCACCACCATGACCCTTTGTAACAATGTCGTAAGCCAGGGATAAGCCTAACCCTGTTCCCTGTCCTGTTGGCTTTGTAGTAAAGAATGGTTGAAATATTTTTTCCAACATTTTTTGTGGAATACCACTTCCATTGTCTTTTACTTTGATCTCGACCTTACCATTTTCTTTCTTGGTGGTAAGGGTAACTGTTGGTTCATACCCGTTTGATGCTGAGCCTGCCGAAGCATGTTTCTTTTTTTCGGTAACTGCATAGAATGCATTGTTGATCAGGTTGAGCACTACTCTACCAATGTCCTGCGGTATGATGTTTATTTTTCCAATACTATTATCAAATTCTGTTTCAAATTTTGCATTGAAGGATTTGTCCTTTGCTCTTAAGCCGTGAAAAGCGAGTCTCAAATATTCATCAGCCAGCATATTGATATCCGTCGGTTCTTTTTGTCCGCTGCTCATTCTTGAATGCTGCAGCATACCTTTCACGATAGCATCAGCCCTTTTGCCATGATGAAGTATTTTTTCTAAATTTTGTTTAACATCTTCCACTATAGCAATTGCATCGTCCTTATTACCTTTCTCCAATTCATTCTTCATTTCTTCCAGCAGCTCGTTGCTAACATCGGAGAAGTTATTTACAAAATTCAACGGGTTTTGAATTTCATGAGCGATACCGGCAGTCAATTCACCCAACGAAGCCATTTTTTCTGATTGCACCAATTGTTGTTGCGCCTGCCTAAGATCAGTCAATGTATTTTCTACCTGTTGTTTTGCTGCTTCCAGCTTATTAAAATCTTCGTAACGGGCATAAGCAGTAGAGAATGCATCGGCAACATGTTGTATCAATTCAATTTGCTCGCGGTTCAATTGTTCAGTATTGCCAACGTATAGCATACCCTGCAAAAAAGGAAGGAAATGAAGATGGAACCCGCCATGTGGTATGGTTTTCAGGTATTGTTCCCTGGAAGCGAGAGCTCCCTGCTTCATCAGTATATCAGAAAACTGGATAAATTCTTCTTCGCCCCAATGATCAATATAGATCTTTTTATGCCGCCAGCCATCTATGACCTTCGAAATATTGCCGGGCGTACCATAGGGCAAATGAAATGCGGCAATTGCTTTTCCATCCGGCGTTGAAAGAAATGTATGAATAAGTTGTTGCTCTTCATCCATGATAAATACACCGCAACGAATAAATGGAATACCCAGCACAGTAAGTTCATTCCATATCAACGGAGTGATCCTGTCGAGATCATTTATAGTACGCATCGAGGCGATATCCGCACGGATGCGATCCAACGCTGCCTGTTTTACGGCTTCTTTTGCATTGGCCTCCGATTTCTGCAATTCAAAATATCTTCTGAATGTAAGGTCAATGGTCGTCGCAAAACGCTTTAAGATCTTTATCTCATCATCATTGTATTTTACGTCTGCCCATGCATACAAGCAGCCGACGGAAATTGCTAAGAAATGCCCATAATGCTTTCCGTCATCTTTAAATTCCGGAAGCGGAACTGACAATCCTGCCAAAAGCTGTTCATAATACTTCCTCATTGAATCACCGCTTAGTTCAGGAAAATAATCTTCGCCTTTCGACCATCTTTCATAGATCTGTTCAAGCACAGGATGTCCTTCAAGCAGCACCCATCCCACTACTGAAAGACTATCTCCATTGGATGAAGACGTAGCTGTATATAATTGTGCTTTGTTTGTTTCTTTATTAAGGATACCGACCCCACAACGGATCGGTTTAATTCCAAGCTTTCTTAATTCGGTAATGACCATGCTTGCTGTGGTAGAAAGATCGCCACTGCTATGCATGGCCATTGCTTTACCACGTACTTTTTCCAGTGCGGCTTCAATCGTTGCTTCCCTGGCCTGCGCCTCAGCTTTTTTCAAATCCTGGTAGCGACGGAAGGTTAAGGAAAAAACAGAAGTAAATCTTTTCATTACTTGTTTATCCTCTTCCGTATGCGGGTGCAATGAGTTTGTCCATACACCTCCTTCACCAAAGAAGTATGATTGAACATGCACATCAGGAATTTCAGTTATCGGTTGCGCAAGATAATTTGGCGTTGCATTTAGTATTTTAACGTAATCATCTTTGTCTTTCCCTGCCAACCAATAATAATCATAATCTGCTTTATTCTCCCTGGCTTTAAACAATGCCCGCCAAAGAGGATGTAATCTCATATCAAAGACGCCTATGGCTCTTATTGTTCTTCCATCCGGCAAATTAGTTATCGACCATACTTCCTGGGTTTGATCAGGCCTTATGATTGTGATCCCGCCACGAAGATTTTCTATTCCTAACTTTTCAAGTTCAGTGAACATGGTTGCCGTCGCCATACTTACATCTTCACTGCTGTGCATGGCCATTGTTCTTGCACGAACTCTTTCCAATCCTGCTTCTATTTGTGCTTCCCTTGCATTGGCTTCGGCCTTTTGAAGATCAAGGTATCGTCTATAAGTTTGTCCGAATACCCCCGCAAAACGTTTAAAAATTTGAATTGTCTCCGGTACTAATGGTTCCTGGGAAAAAACAAAAAGAGATCCTTCAGGAAACATAAATGCAGTGTTCGATTGCCGGTAAGGCAGGGATTCTATATCATAGCGGATCGGGTAATCCGGCGAATTATTAATGTTCCGGAAATAATCTTTCAGGTCTTCTCCAACCAATTCATAAGTAGTAACTGATTTTTTTTGTTTCCATGCATCATATACCTGCATAAACAATGGATGGGTACTCATATCCAATTGCCCGATGATCAATTTAACGCTGCCATCTTCTTTGGAAGATGCAGTCCAGACTTCCATTGTTTTTGATTCATCAATAATTGCGATGCCACATCGGACAGTCTCAATACCCAGTTTTACCAGTTCATCAAACATGGTGGCGACTGTCTCACCTACATCCTGGCTATTGTGCATTGCCATTGTCTTACTTCTCACTCTTTCCAACGACGCTTCGATTTTTGATTCTCTTGCCTGCGCTTCGGCCTGTTTTAAATCGTTATACCGTTTATAAGTGAGGCTGATCACCGATGTAAACCTTCTATATATTGCTAATTCGTCTTCAGTTAATTCTGTTTCCGTCCATGCATATACATCACCTTCTTTAAACATAAAGTAATAACCAAATTGAACTTCATCATGTGAATAGTCAGGATAAGCTATCTGTGGCTTTAATACCTGGTAATATTCTTTGATCTGGTTCCCTCTCAAAACTGCGTGATATTCTTTTTGTATCAACCAGTTTTCATAAACTCCTTCCAATACAGGATGCCCAGCCATCTTTATGTTACCGATGACCTCGATTGAATCGCCCTGTTCCGTTGTATTCATTGTAGTCACCTCAGCCATTCGTGTTTCCTTGTTAATTAAAGCAACACCACATCTTATTGGTATTACGCTTAATGATTTCAATTCACGATAAAAGACTCCTATTGTTTCTGCCAGGTCTTTTGAGCTATGCATAGCCATTGCTTTTGCACGAACTCTTTCCAGTGCAGCTTCTATCTGTGATTCTCTTGCCTGGGCCTCTGCTTTTTGCAGATCAGAAAATCTTCGGTAAGCAAGGTCAAAAACTACCGCAGCTCTTTCCTGCAGATAGGAAGCTTCCGCCGAAGGCTCCTGCTTTGCAATCATGAGCAGCGCTCCTCCCGAGAATTTTGAAAACCGGTAATAGCGTTTTTCATCCATACTGTGTTTTTGACGCATGGAATTAATAACCTCGGGAGCTAATTTAAAAAGCACTTCATACCATTCCTGCTGTTTTGATCCGCTTAATTCGATCGTGTATTCTTTTAGATCGCTGTAAAATTTTGTCAGCCATTCCTGTACAAACTCACATGAGTTTTTTGGAATAGCCATATGACCATATGTTATTTCACGGTTTGCATCCGAGCCTATTGTAACTGCACGCCAGGAAAGAACATTATCAGGGTCCTCTTCGTAAAGATGTACGGCGGATGCCTCCAAGTCAGCCTGCCCCAACAGTGCCATTTGCTCCCGCATTACTTTTGCTACTTCCATCAGTTCATCAGACTTGTGCATCGCAAGGGCACGGGCTCTTATTCTTTCCAGTGCGATCTCTACCCTGGCTTCATTCGCCTGCGCTTCTGCTTTCTCGAGATCACGGAAGCGGATATAAGCTTGCTCAAAAACTTTTGCAAAACGTTTAAGAATTCCATTTTCCTCATTGTTAAATGGATCGGGTGAATATCTTGAAATAACGAACCAGATGTCTTTCGTTAAAAAAAGTGAACGGGCCATTCCGCTACTATTTAAAACATACTGTTTTCTTTCTTCAGGAACATCTTTTGCAATTGTGTTTTCAAAAAAATGTTTAAAAAACTCCCTTGCTTCGTCCCGTTCAAAGACATCAGTATAAAACTCAAGGTTTTTTGCTTTTACTTCTTTCAAATTATGAAAGATCCGATGGTCGAGGTAAGGAACATAAATGACCGCAGGGTAAGATTGTTGCGGTGTAGACATCCACATCTCCCAACTCTCATCTTCATTCACCCTACAAAAAACTGAATTATCAAATTTCAAACCGAGAGCAAGCAACTGATTTGTTACCG
>CBFGXP010000276.1:0-4640 GCA_965652775.1 uncultured bacterium | reverse complement strand
TTACCGGAAGCTTCTTTATCAATGCCTGCAGAAAAGGACAGGAAGATGTTCCCGGCAAAACCGGTCTGACATTCACAGTTCCCCCAGGATTCCCACAACCTCTTTATGATTTTTCAAAAAACCCATTAACTGAAGAAGGTTTTCAACTCGGTAGAATGTTGTTTTATGATGGCCGTCTTTCAAAAGATGGAAATTATCCCTGCGCATCTTGTCATCACCAGGTTGCTGTATTTGGCACATATGATCATGACCTTAGTCATGGGTACAATGATCAGCATTCAAACAGGAATGCATCACCACTTTTTAACCTTGCATGGAAAGATGCATTTCACGCCGATGGAAAGTATAGAAGTCTCGAAGACGAATGCCTTGATCCGATACAGGCGCCAAACCAAATGGCTGAAGAAACCGGAAGCGTGTTGACCAAACTTCGTAAAGATGCACATACACTCGAAATGTTCAAGGCTGCATTTGGCACTGAAGAAATTACAATTGAAAGAATGCAAAAAGCATTGGCACAATTTACCGTGTCAATGATCACCGCTAATTCAAAATACGACCAGGTAAAGAGGGGCCAGAACGTTTATACTGATTATGAACAACGAGGTTATGACCTTTATAAAACGAATTGCGCCACCTGTCACCCCGAACCCATGTTTACCGATTACTCTTACAGGAATATTGGTCTTTCAGTTGATCCGGCCTTAAAAGATTATGGCAGGGTGATGGTTACAGGTAAGAAAGAGGATTCACTAAAATTCAAAGTGCCTTCTTTAAGAAATGTTTCTATTACTTATCCTTACATGCATGATGGTCGTTATAAAAGTTTGAAAGCTTGTATTGAACATTATGGCAATAATGTGCAACATAGCTCTACACTTGACCCTTCATTAACAAATGGAATTCATTTTAACAGCAATGAAATTATTGATCTCGTCGCATTCTTAAGAGCATTGACGGATTCTACACTCACTAAGGACCTGCGATTTTATCAAACACATTAGATCTTCTTGCCTGACTTAATTGCTTCAAGTATTTTTTTCTGCTTAGCTATTCAGTAAGTTGTCCTTCCAGCGCTTTTGAATTGGCCAATATGTCGTCCCCTGGAGCTTTGTGATCTTACTTTGTAATTCGATCGAAAGTGGTTCCTTTAAAGTTAAGAAAAATGTAAATGGAACACCTGACCCGCATGCCATCAATTGCTTAATCAGTAGTCAAACAGTACATTTGCTAAAACATTCCAATTCCTTTGAGCAGCATAAAAAAACTGGCGGGGCAAACAATCTGGTACGGGCTAAGCAGTATTTTCGGAAGGTTTATCAACTACCTGCTTACTCCTATTCTTGCCACCATCTTTGCTTCCGCAGAATATGGAAAGATCACTACCATTTTTACAATCGCTGCTTTTCTGAATATACTTTTCACGTATGGCATGGAAACTTCTTACTTCCGCTTTTCCTCGCAGGAACCGGAACAAAAAGTTTATAACACTTCATCATCATCTATAATATTAACGACCATTTTATTTACCGGCTTGCTTTGGCTGCTCACAGACAATATTGCTGTTTTCCTTGAGCTTCCTGATCATCCGGAATATATTTTATGGGTGATATTGATCGTGGCATTAGATACATTAAGTGTAATGCCTTTTGCCCGGTTACGTTATACAGGGAGACCCAGGAAATTCGCTGCAATAAAGATCCTGAACATACTTATTAATGTAGGCTTAGTGATCTTCTTCCTTGTGGTTTGTAAGAATGACTATGAAAAAAATGCCGATACATTTTTTGCCGTTATTTACAAACCTGAGATCGGGTTAGGCTATGTTATCATTGCCAACCTGGTGGCGAGTGCAGTTACCTTATTATTACTTGCAAAAGAATTTTTTTCAATTCAGTTTTAAGCTCAATCCTGGGTTCTGGAAGCAGATGATGCGGTATTCATGGCCGCTGATCATTGTTGGCTTTGGAGGAATGATCAATGAAACCATTGATCGCATTATGCTTTTAAAGCTTTATCCCGGCACTACGGAGCAAGCTTTCTCCCAATCAGGGATCTATTCAGCAAATTATAAATTGTCCGTTCTGATCGTTTTATTTATCCAGGCATTCCGAATGGGCGCTGAGCCTTTTTTCTTTAAACAATCTACCAGTGAGAATGCACAAAGAACGTATGCACGGGTTATGAAATTTTTCATAATCGCATGTTGCTTTTGTTTCCTCGCTGTTGTGCTGTTCCTTGACATTTGGAAATATTTTATGGGAACAAGACATCCTGAATATTACACGGGGTTAAAGGTTGTACCGATATTAATGGTAGCAAAGATCTTTCTTGGCGCTTACTATAACCTGTCTGTCTGGTATAAACTCACAAACCGCAATCTTACCGGCGCCTGGATCACGATCGGTGGAGCAGCCATTACCATTTTATTTAACTGGATCTTTATTCCCCTCTGGGGTTATATGGCTTGCGCCATTGCCACAATTCTTTGTTATGGGTTCATGATGGTTACCAGCTATGTCTTGGGGCAGAAACATTATCCTATTCCATATGCACGAAAAAAACTCATCACTTATATTGTTATTTGCATCCTGCTTTTTGGAATTCACCAGGCGTTCCTCCTGCTCGATCTGAACCCCTGGATAAACCGTGGCCTTGGACTTGCTCTAATTGGATTGTTTGGGTTGCTTATTTTGAATGTTGAGAGAAAAGAATTCCAGCGATTGCCATATATTGGAAAATTTTTTATGCCTAAACCCATATAAGAAGGCGTTTCAAAGTAATTGGTCCTGATAAACACATTTGCTAAGAACACCGATCATTTTTGGGTTTTAAAAGTAACAAAGGCTTTTGTCCTTTCCCACATTACATTTAAAATCCCATCACCATTTTGCTCTATGATTTCAATTGTCATTAATTCAAGTGGCGTATTTAAAGTACCTGATTGCATCGGAATATGCAGCAGATCATTTTCAGGAACATGATCCGTGCCCCACATATTTGTTTGCTTATTAATGATCAGCGTCCATCCTTCTTTGGCAGGGATTGTAAAAATGGAATATTCACCGGCCGGCAATTCTTTTCCATTAAAATAAATGGGTTTGGTGATTGTAATTTTTGTGGGTTCATTGGCTCCGGTTCGCCAAACTCGGTTCCAGGGTACCACTTCTCCAAAAATTACCCTTCCCCGTATTGATGGCCTGGAGTAATCAATACGGATGGCAACATCATTGATTTTCGCAGTTGCCGAATCCTTTTTATTTAATGATCTTAAAGGATGTTGCTGTTCCTTTATAATAAATCGCCGGGTATATTCGTCCATATCCAGCTCTTCAAAAAAAGATCCTTTTACATTCCACGATGAGCCAATACCATTGATAGATTTTACTTTACCATTCTTATCAAGATAAATTTTAAAATAACCCATGACCTGGCTACCCATTTCAAGCATATCATTTGCGAGACGTTTGATAGTAAATGGCCTGTTCTGGTCAAACACCAAATGATAACTGTTAACGGTCTCTCCAACATTATCAGGCGCATAATTTGCAAGAACAGGAAGCATAAATAAAAAAGGTGTGCCAATGGCGTTAGCCACCATCCCCTTTGCTGAATATCTGGTCAACGATTCTTTTCCGTCACGAACCTGGCTGAAATAAGTACTGTCACCGGAAACATAAGCATGGTAATCTGTCAATCTTTTTCCCTCGCCATACAGAGCAGGTGAATAACTATACCCTCTGGCTTCTTTCAATTCTCCATTCGGATAAAGACTGCCGTTTAATGTCGTTATCGTTAAAGCATTGGATCTTCCCAGCACTTTGAATTGAAAATTATGATCTTCTATCTGGTAGTATCCGATCATTGTAGTATCAATTCCCAGGTTGTAAATGAGGTATCCTTTATTCATCTGAGCATTCGTATGTCGAATTGTGAGAAGAAAAGCAATAACAAACAACCATTTCATAAGAAAGATTGAAGAGACTATAAATTTAAAATAAAAGACTAATACATTTTCACAAATGGGTTGTTCATTTTCTCCAGTCCCACTGTTGTCACCGGACCATGACCAGAATAAACTTTGGTTTCATCGGGCAAAGTGAAAAGCTGGGTTTGGATACTGTTAATCAAAGTATCGAAATCGCCACCGGGCAGATCAGTTCGGCCGATGCTTCCGTTGAACAACACATCACCGCCGATGACAAAACCGCCAGGTTCATGATAAAAACAAACACTGCCGGGCGAGTGGCCCGGTGTGAACCGGATCTCCAGCTCATCATTTCCAAGATTGATTGTTGTGCCTTCTTTTAAGTAGATCAGCTTGCCGTCATAATTATCAAAAGGCATTTGCCACATTTCTCCTGATTGTGGGGCAAAATCAAGTACCGCTTTTTCTTTTTCATGAATATGAAGTGTGAGATTCCAATTTTTGGCAGCCCATTTGTTGCCAAATACATGATCGAGATGGCAATGCGTATTAAGCAGCAACAGAGGTTGAAGGCCTGTCTCCTCAATAAAGTTCTTTAGCTCTTCCCTCTCCTGCTGAAAATAACAACCCGGGTCAATAATGGAGCACTGCCCGGCCTCGTTATACAAAACGTAGGTATTTTCCTGGACGGGATTAAATGTAAATGTCTTAA
>CBFGXP010000275.1:0-4644 GCA_965652775.1 uncultured bacterium | reverse complement strand
ATATTTTTAGTTTATATCAAAAACTTTTATCAACTTTATTTAGAAATATTTTTTTATGGAAGGAGAAGAATTTTATGGCGCGGCCTATAAAGGCACAAAACAATTCACACAAAAAGAAGTGAAAACAGCAAATGCTACCGGCTTTGGAGCTGCCGCGGATGACTATATGGAGCGGGGCATCGATCTGAATGAGCAGCTGGTTCACAATAAACCAGCTACTTATTTTTTTCGAATGAAAGGTGATGCGATGCAGGAAGCAGGCATTTTTGATGGCGACATTTTAATTGTGGACCGATCATTAAAACTTGTGAATGGAAAAATTATTGTTGCAATATTAAATGGAGAGTTATTGGTGCGCCGTTATCATCAGAATTTTTCATCTGCATTTTTAATACCGGATAATGATAGATATAAGCCGATCAATATTGCAGAGTTTAGTGATTTTAAAATGTGGGGAGTTGTTGCTTATTCTATTCATTCGTTATTATGAAAGCTATTGTTGATTGTAACAATTTTTATTGCTCCTGCGAGCGATTATTCAAGCCACACCTTGAGGGGAAACCCGTTGTGGTGCTAAGCAACAATGATGGTTGCATCGTTTCAAGAAGTGATGAAGCAAAAAAACTGGGGGTGGAAATGGCTGGCCCCTACTTCATGGCAAAACCCTTGATCGAAAAACATAATGTGGCCGTTTTCTCTTCCAATTACAATTTATACGGTGACCTTAGCTGGCGGGTAATGGAAACATTACGAATAATGCTTGGTAAAAAAAATGTAGAAATTTATTCTGTTGACGAGGCTTTTATTGATCTCGGGCTTTTTCCACCTGAAGATCTCCAGGCTGTTGCGTTTGAAATAAGAAAGACGGTGGAAGACTGGACGGGTATAAAAGTTTCTGTGGGTGTAGCCCCTACGAAAGTTCTGGCAAAGCTTGCCAACCGGATGGCGAAAAAAAATAAGCATGTAACAAACTGTGTATCGGTACTTGACACAGAAGAAAAGATCAGCGCAGCATTACATAAGACAGCCGTAAGTGATATTTGGGGAGTAGGCAGGCAATATGCAAAGAAATTAAAAGAAGTATGGGGCATCTATGATGCATGGCAATTAAGAAATCTAAGTGAAGAATTTGCTCATGTACACCTTGGCGGAGTAGTTGGCATCCGGTTAGTTCGTGAATTAAAGGGAATGGTTTCCAAAGAAATGGAAGGTGAACTGGTCAATAAAAAAATGATAGCAACAACAAGAATGTTTGGAAATCCCGTGGATGATATTGGTTCAATAAAAGAAGCAGTTGCTACTTATACATCACGAGCAGCAGAAAAACTACGAAGACAACACAGTGCTGCCAGCGTCATAAACGTTTTTGTAGTTGCAAAAGGAGAAGATCATAATGTTGATTTTCGTGGGGCCACTCATTCTGATTATATAACATTACCCACAGCAACTTCTTTTACCAATGAACTGATAAAACCGGCTGTTTCGCTGGTTGATAAATTATATCAAAAAGGAACCTTTTATAAAAAAGCCGGAGTAATGTTAAGCGGCATCGTTCCTGATATGTCGATACAGGGAAATTTATTTTTATCAGAAAATAAAAACTGCGAAAGAAAATTGATGGATATGATCGACAACATTAACTTCAGTCAACGGGACGATGTATTGAAGTTTGCTGCAAGTGGAACTACAAGAGATTGGAAAATGAGACAAGAACTGCGCAGCCCGAGATATACAACAAGGTGGGATGAGTTATATGAAGTGCGTTAATCAAACAATTTTTTCTGTATATTTTTTTTAGCCGGCGTGTCTTTCATAAACTTCGGCTTAATTAAACTCAATCCGCATTCCTTATTTAATTTATCAACTAAATAAATTGTCAGCTCCGGCGAAGTAGCTTCATCATGCATATGGATAAAAAAGTAAAGCTCCTTCAATCCATGATCCAGCCAGTATTTTATTCTTTGTACCCAGGCATCTGAACGGGTATAATCAGTGGCGTGTAAACTATTACCGGCATAACGAATAAAAACTTTGGGAATAGTAAGATGCATGTGAGCACAATCTCTTCTGCCGGCGGTGTCGGTAATTACTGCCCCAATATTATTTGAATGAAGAAATTCAAGCAATTCCGCTCTTTCTTTTTCTTTACTAAACCATGCGGGGTGACGAACTTCAAGAAAGAATTGTAATTCTTTTGGCAACGATAACATGAACCTGAACAAGTCGTCTTTCCTGTTTGGAGAAAAAGTGTCGCTTACCTGTACGAAGATGGGACCAAGATGCTCTTCAAAAGCCTGCACCCCCCGAAGAAATTCTCTTGTCAAAAATTCTTTTCCTTTCAACGTTCCCCGATGAGTAATTCCCTGGTACATTTTCGGGCAAAAAAGAAAATCCTTTCCTTTTGCTTTCTCTTTCCACTTACTTATTCCGGCTGCACCATATATCTTGTAATGCGTTATATTCAATTCAACGCTGTTATAGTGCTCTATATAATGTTGTAAGAAATTCTTTTCTCTTGTATTTGGCGGATAAATTTTTCCAACCCATTCTGATCTCCCCCATTTGGCACAACCGAGATAAACTTTAGCATCTTTCTTTCTTCTACCCCCTAATATTTTTTTATTTCCCGCCGGTTCTGCAGGTAAGCTGAAATTAATAGCGTTCAATTCATTTTCTGACACACTCCCGAATTCCATGACTTTTTATGTTATGATAATCTTATTTAACACTGAAGGTGGTAACCGAAGAAACAAGCTCTCCATTGCTATTTATGCCCTGCAATACCACTATATATTTTCCTTTCCGGTCTGATGAATAAAACTGTAGTGAAGTTCTTCCATCTTCTCCTGTGCTTATGTGTGGCGACCAAAATAATGTATTTCGAAGGTCGGGTATTTTTGATTCGATTTGTTGCTTAGTTGCATAGGCGGGAGAATAAAATTGCCGCTGCAATTGTAAACCATTATAATCAACTGCCACCAGCTTAGGGTCAAGATCGAAGGCATCAAATGTTCCATTGTAGGTTGATAAACTTATAATGCCACTGAAAGCTGCGTCACCATATATATACCTGTTTGACATAATATCCAGTCTTTTCACTTTTAATGGATCGTATGTAAATATATTATGAGGATTAGCAAGTGCAACACCATCAATCATCATCAATGGATTATCAGTATAGAAATCATGTTGGCTCGGATCAAACATCTTAACCACTTTTCTTCCGTTCCTGATTCCTACGTTTACACCTGCTACATACTCCCTTAATACTTCTTCCATTGTCGTGAAACGCTTGTATTCATCAAGATTATAGCCGGTTTCGCCCTTGCCAAAAAAAGGAAGGGTGTCATTGATTACAGGCTCTGCAAAATTTCTAATGCTGTCGCCTGAAAAAATATTCTGCACCTGCATGCCAATACTTTTTTGCAAAAGCAATTCTTTTATATTCTCATTCAAGACAAGCGGAGGAAGTTTTCTTCCCTGATTAACCAGTGCAAATGGTCTAAGAATTTCTACCCGGTAAATTGAGTCAGCTTCATTACCCGGAATTGCAGTCAACTGACGGTTTCCATAAAAATCTTTTACTTCAAACTGTACAAGCCCATCTTTGTTGCTTGCAGCAGAATAAAATCCGAATGGTTGACCTGACACTGATAAATAAGATGTGATATTCCCACCAGGTTTATTACTTATTGCATCGCTTACTTTCGCAGAAACAAGATGCCCTTTTGTTTCAGGATAATATTTGATAAAACTATCATCTCCATTTAACACATCTTCCCATTTAAATCTTCTCCATCCATAAGTGAGCATTAAGTTATCGGCGGCAATCGCCGCATCGATTTCATCCGAAAAATAATAGCTGGCTGATTCAATTGTGCCCCCCAGGTCAGAACCAAGCCACAGGTAAGAGAGGATATCTGATCTTCCTTGTTGCTGAAGTGAATCAAATTCAAAAACGGAAGCAGATAAATCGTACTCATCATTGCCGTGTACATTAAATACAAGCTCGATCTGCTCACGGTTAGTATAATCCTGTTTGTCAGTTTTTATTTCAGGTTTTAAATTGTTGTTGACAGGTTTTATGAAACATAACCGTTCACAAACCGGTTGATCTTTGCCATTGAAAACCGTAAAAGCAACCACACCCTGGCCGACCCTTTTTTTATCAACAATAAAAACGGTACTGTCCGTACCATCGATCTTTTTTTTCTCTGCAAATTGTAATACCTGCCTGCTATGTATTGCCAATATCACTTCCTCATTTGTGTCATTATCTCCATTTCTGTGAACAGAAACTATAAATTGGTCTTTCTCATTCTCTTTAACATGCATTACAAGACCTCTATCATAAATTTTCGGTAATGGTGCGGTAATTTTTTTTCCGGATGGAAACAATACGACCGCCTTATAATTATTTTGGGCATCCGGAGTAAGCTCAAATCTACCAATACCGAATTTTAATGGGGCAAAAGATAAAACAGTATCATTGTTTTTATCGATAACCACCCCCCTGCAATCATTTATTCCGCCGTCTATATCCGAAACTGTAAAACCAATGGTGCTTTTTATATTGTTGACAAGATTACCGCCCTCGGGAAAAAATTGAATTACAGCCGGAGCCACAGTTTCCTTATTACTTAC
>CBFGXP010000274.1:0-4704 GCA_965652775.1 uncultured bacterium | reverse complement strand
TGGGGAAATTCATCTACAGAAACCCAACCCACCCATTACTCACGCATTAACCTGCAATCGATTAATAAAATATTCTCTTTAGCATAGCATTTGATTCTATTTATGCAGTGTTTGTTAGACAATGGATCGTGGGGCTTGATTTTAATCGTAGCCCCTTTTTTTGTAAACTTTTTTGCAGAATCGGCCTAAACTAATTACTAAATGTTGAAGCTCTTTATAACCTGGAATAGATCGAAAAAGATATTTTCGTTTCTGTCGTTGTTTTGCCCGATGTTTTCTGCTTACGGCCAGGTAAATAACCTTACTGATTCGGTTGCGCACAAAGATCCCGCACACGCCATGGATCGTTATCACGAAACATTAAGACATAACGATCCCATGATGTATCTCGCCTTTCCGGTAATAAAACCAATATTGGATAGAACTGTACCATTGCAGGATGGTGAAGGCAAAAATGGATATTGGGCTGAAGGCCATTTCGGAAATCGCTTTGTGATATACCAGGGAAAATATTATACCCACCCCTTTTTTCAGCGTGTGCGTTTTACGTTTGATGTCAGCATTGTTACCCGGTTGACACAGGACAATTCTTTTCCCTTACTTCCCAATAGTAACAAATTTGGCTTTGGCCTCGACTTCCTTTTATCATCAGTTAAAAATTTAAATGAATCAAGGGGCGGCTTAATTTGGACAACCCTCCAATTGCATCATTATTCAAACGGACAGGCCGATAGCTTTTTCCTTAATACGCCCGAAAAAAGAAATAATTATAAAAGCGGGGATTTCAGTACAAATTACTGGCGGGCTATGTTAAACATTTCCAGCAACAGCATAAACAAAAATTTTATCATAGCCGGCCTGGGTTACCAGCATGAAGTTGATTTGGGCGGGCCCTTCAAGTTAAGTGATGAGCTTAAATACTTTTACGGCGATGGAAGATTTCTATTTCATCTGCATTGGATAAAAAAACCCATGTTGGAAACTATAAATACTATCAACAGGGGAATAAATAACAGAACTATCGTGAAACGGGAAGTGCGAAGACATTTAGGAATAAGAACTGAACTCGAATTTTTAACCGGGGATCTTTCACTATTTGAACACACTAATAAATACCGGTTAGGCTGGCATACCTGGTTTAATTACATGCCTTCTGTAACAAATGAGATCGGTTTTATGCTGCATAGTTTTGTTGGGAGGGATTATCTGAATATAAGATTTGATGATGTTGTGTTTATTGGTGAAGCAGGTCTTTATTTTAAATTTAATCCTCAATGATCCGGATCACAATGTTAACAAGAATGGATTTCCCATGTCACATCAAAGGAAGCTGCCCCAAACTCTAAACCTTTTGTTTTTTTGACCGGGAAAACAATTTTCTGAACCACTGACCCATTGTTTTTGACGGTCTGGTGTTAGGATTGCCTATTAGAATTCCATAGTGCTGCAATCCAGGAACATGATCAAAAATAATTTTCGCAATGCTTAACATAGGAATAAAAAGGATCATACCCGCTATGCCCCAGATAAATCCGCCACAGACCATGATCACTATTGTAGCCAATGCACTAAGGTTTACTTCACCGCCCAGGAAATGAGGCGTCAAATAATAATTATCCAGCACCTGGAATAAACAAAAACTGATCAGCACCCATATAGCGGGCTGATAACCGGGCTCAGTAACGAGCGCCACAAGGAAAGGAAATAGGGCAGCCACCACCGGTCCGATAACCGGCACGATGTTAAACAGCGCTGATACACCAGCCAGCAAGAGTGCATTGTTGATACCAATTATAAGCAGGGCAATTGCATAAAGTACAAACAAGCCAACGATGGAAAAAGCACGGCCGACAAGGTAGTGCTGAGAAACCAGGCTGATGCTCTGCAGGACTGACATCTTTTCTTCCTTGGTAATACCGGGTGCGTATCGAAGAAAGAAATTCCTGTATCGCTCTTTATGATAAAGAAAGAGGAACATAAGAATAATTGTGAAGATGAGTCCTGTGAAAGTTTGAAGTGAGACGGAAAAAATTTTTTTTAGATTAGGTTGCAGCAGGTTGCCGCTGCTTTGACTGTCTATAAATTCGGACTGTTTCTCCACCGGGATATTATAGCGATTGGCGATAAATTCCTGGAGACTGCCAAAAAGCTGAGACGTCCTTTGCTCGATCAATGAAATATCCTTTATAAAACTGGTGAATTGCGCGCCAAGTATCCCAATAGATACGATAAAAAAAACCAATATAATTAAAACACAGGCAGCTGCCGATAAGGCACGGTGCCAACCCCGATCATCCAATCTTCGGCAAAGCGGTGTCATCAACATCGCCAATAGTACAGCCAGCATGAATGGTATCAGCAGCGGCCTGCCATAGTATAAAACGATGGTCAGCAATACAAAGAATAGAAGACCCCTGTTCAGTTTTAACAGCTGTTCCTTCACGGAAATCACTGCTGCAATATGTTTGCCGGATAAGTTGGCGTCACATTTTATCTTTCGGCCAAGCTGTGCTCGAAGCATGGATTTTTACCTGGCGGCCGAATTTCATTCGGCGACGGACTTTCCAACGGCTCTTCATCTGGAAGAAAAAGGACAAAACTGGTATAAAATGTGATATAGTTTATAACCCTTATTTACAATCCCGCCGAAAGTTTTGTAACCTCTTACGATTTATTTAATCTAATGATATGCAGAGGTGATGAATTTGGATGACCGCATACTATATGAAAAGACTAAGGAATTGAATGACCATTCAGATGAGCATGAAATTCTCAAAAGAATTGCTGAAGGCGAAAAAGACCTTTATGCGCTTATTATAAGAAAATATAACCAGCGTTTATACAGAATTGCTTTGTCGATCATAAACAACGAAGCTGACGTTGAAGACCTGATGCAGACGGCATACATAAAAGCTTATGAAAACCTGGATAAATTCAAATTGGAATCGGCTTTCTCAACCTGGATAACCCGGATCCTTATCAATGAATGCCTCATGCATTTGAAAAAAACTCACCGGGTTTCCAGTAACGAAGTGGAAAATTTTTTGCCAGTTCATCAACCACCAATTGTTCAAACCCCACTTATGAAAGTAATTAACTCAGAGCTAAAAAGGATTCTGGAAGTTAATATCAGGAGACTCCCTGAAAAATACCGGACAGTTTTTATAATGCGCGAATTAGAGAACATGAGTGTTATTGAAACAAAGGAGTGTCTTGGGATCAGTGAAGCCAATGTAAAAATAAGATTGAATCGTGCAAAAGTGATCCTCAGGGATAAATTAAAAAGCTATATCAGTGAAGATCAGCCATTGCAATTCTATAAACCTCGTTGTAATAGGATAGTTGATGCTGTGATGGAAAAAATAACTTAAGTGACAATAAAGTTCTTATAAAAATGTAAATGTGTAACCCCATAAAGCTTTTTTATGAAAAACAAAAAGCAAATACTGATCATTGCGATACTGGTCGTACTGACAGGTTTTATTCAATGCTCAAAACAGTTTAAGAAAACAGAAGACGAGGTCGCTTCGGTGAAGGGAAGTGAGTCGGCCAAAATAGAAAAGAATAAATCGTTAATTGCTGAAGGAAAACAAATTTTTCGATTCGATACGTTTGGTGATGAAGATTTCTGGAGTGGATTATTACACCTGGATAAAGCGATCGCAGGCGAAAAAAATGGGGGATTCGGACCAGGCGTAAGCCCACTCGATGCATTGAACATTGGATTAAAAGTAGACGTTGAAGCATTGCCGCCGGAAGTAATTGCAGGAATTGAATCTGGTGACATTAAACTTACGGAACCTGCAACGACATTAGCACTTTTACAATTAAATGCCGTGGTTGGCGTAAAGGGAAATTTTACAGAGGCAGGAACACTACAGTCAATAGGGATTACCTGCGCATCCTGTCATTCCACCGTTGACGATTCATATCAGTATGGAATAGGTAAAAGATTAGATGGTTGGCCAAACAGGGATCTGGATGTAGGCGGAATCATTTCTTTAACTGATAATGCACTCCCAATTGCCAACATGTTACATGTAAGCGAACCGACGCTGCGGTCAGTTTTGGATCTGTGGGGTCCGGGGAAATTCTCTGCAATTCTGTTTATGGATGGCAAAGCCTTTAATACCGAAACAGGAAACGTTGCCGCCAACTTAATACCTGCAGCATTTGGTTTAAAAGATATTGAGCTCACAACTTATACTGGATGGGGTGATATCAGTTACTGGAATGCATTCGTTGCAATTTTGGAAATGCATGGAAAAGGAAATTTTTCGGATCCACGTTTAAATGATCCTGTAAAATACCCGATCGCCGTTGAACAAGGTTTCTATAATGTAATAAACAACCCGGATCTGGTCACATCCAAACTACCAGCATTAAGAGCCTATCAGCATTCAATCGATGCTCCTAAACCACCAGCCAATAGTTATGATCATGGAGCAGCTGGTCGGGGAAAAGCAATCTTTCTAACAAAAGCACAATGCGCCACATGTCATCCCTTGCCATTGCTTGCCGATAATAAACTACATACAGCTGACGAGCTTGGAGTGGACGACTTCGAATCGTCGAGATCGCCGCATGAATCAGGATACAGAACAACGCCATTAGGCGGATTGTTTGCAAGAGCCAAAGGGGGCTTTTATCATGATGGTCAATTCCCGACTTTACGTGCTGTCATTGATCATTACAATGATCACA
>CBFGXP010000273.1:0-4705 GCA_965652775.1 uncultured bacterium | reverse complement strand
GGTATACAGATATAAACGGGTTGAGCTATTTCGATCCTGCCATGCAACAGTTTACCACACATTCATTTAAACACCTTAGTGGTACAAACTGGGGAATGGCATTTTATATTTTGTCGGATAAATCAGGAAATAACCTCACGGTATGCCCAAGAGTTAGTGATGGAATTTATAAGTTCGATCGCATTACAGATACATGGACAAAAACCCCATTTCCCGGAAACACAAAGTTCTTAACTGACAGGGACGTGGTACGAGGGTTTATTAAATTACCATCGGGCGACTATCTCGTTTCTGCTGACAAAGGAATTTTCATTTTTTCTGAAATACGAAATAAGATCACAAGTCTTGAAAAGATATTACCGGTTGCGGCACCTACGAGGCGTGGTGAAGTATTGCTTGACCGTTTGGGTAATATCTGGATCACTGACGATGTGCAGGGATTGATAAAATGGCAAACGGGAACAAAGAACTACCGTGTTTATAATAAAGAATTATTATGGACAGATACCAGTTTTAATTCCGGCCGGATTGAAGATCTTTTTGAGGACAGCAAGGGAAATATCTGGTTTCAGCGGGCATCTGGTATAGGTATTTACCTGGCTGAGAAAGATTCGATTTTAAATTTTTTATATGCGAATAACCCGGCAAACAACATGTTAGGAATAGCATCATTTGCCGAAGACAGGAATGGAAAAGTATGGGTCTGCGGTTCTGAAGGATGGGTTGGCTACGGACTGGTGGCCGATCCCTATAAAGGACTTGTACACAAATTCAATCTCAGGGAACGAGGCATAACGCTTTCGTTGTTAAATCTTGCAACCGATAAAAATGGCGAAGTATGGGGCTATACTCCGGAAGAATTGATAAAAATAAATGCAGATAACTTTTCCTTTAGCAGGTACAGTTTTAAATACGGTCTGAAAGACTTTGATTTTTTTCACTTTTCTTTTTTACCCACCGGGGAGATCGTATTTGGCGGCCGCACTGATATAACAATTGCCGATCCTGCCGAGCTAAGAAGAAATACAGAGATACCGGTTCCGTATGTTGATGAGTTGCAGGTATTGAATCAACCGATCGATTTTGTGGCAAACGGATCAGCACTTCAATTAAGTCACAAGCAAAATTTCTTCTCGATAAAATTTTCGGCAAAGGCATTTACAATGCCCAAGGATGTTCGCTTTCGCTATCGTCTTATTGGTTTTGATGACTGGACCGAAGTAACAGGTCGCCGGTTTGCCAACTATACAAATGTACCGGGCGGCGATTATGTTTTTCAATTGCAGGCAGCCAATAACGAAGGGATATGGAACGAAAAGATAGTTGAACTGCCGATTCATCTTGGAACTCCATTCTGGCTTACCTGGTGGTTTAGAATATCATTGATCTTAATTGTTGCTTTTGGAGCTTACTGGCTATACCGGTTCAGGGTAGAACAGGTAAAAAGAAAACAAAAACTAAAATCTGATTATGAAAAGAAATTGGCCAATGTTGAAATGAGTGCATTGCTTGCTCAAATGAATCCACATTTCCTTTTCAACAGCCTCAATTCAATTGACAGTTATATTATCCGCAATGAATCGAAGAAGGCATCTGAGTACCTGAATAACTTTGCCAGGTTGATGCGATTGATCCTTCAAAACTCACGTTCAAATTATATTAACCTCAAGGATGAATTAGAGGCGCTGGAACTATATATGCAAATGGAAGGGATACGGTTTAAAAATAAATTCAATTATTCGATCACTATTGATGAGGACATCGATTCGTCTTCGATAGTGATACCGCCAATGCTCATACAACCTTATGTTGAAAATGCGATCTGGCATGGAATAATGCATAAAACAAATGGTACGGAAGGGATGGTAAAGATCAATATTTCCAGGAATGACGATGATCTGTTATGTGTGATAGAAGACAATGGCATCGGGAGAAAAAAAGCGGCTGCCTTAAAAGATCAAAAACAGAACAACCATAAACGCAGCATGGGGATGCAAATAATACAGGACCGGATCGAGATAATCAATAAGCTTTATAATATGAATGCATCTGTTAATATTTACGATATGGAAGATGAACTGGGGAATGCAAGGGGAACAAAGGTTGAGCTAAAAATTCCTGTTTGATCCAAGAAATAAATTTTTTATGATAAACGCAGTGATCATTGATGATGAAAAAGACAGTATTGATACGCTGAAATGGAAACTCGAGAATTATTGTCCCGAGGTAAGCGTAAGTGCAGCTTTTGAGAAGCCGGCAGAAGGGGTAAGCTACCTCAAGAAAAACCAGGTTGACCTGTTGTTCCTTGATATCGAAATGCCGATGTTGACGGGTTTCGATGTATTGGAGGAACTCGGTCGTGATATTGCGTTTGATATAATCTTTATTACGGCTTATGACAACTTCGGAATTCAAGCGGTAAAATTCAGCGCCCTGGATTACCTGTTAAAACCGGTACAGAATAAAGAATTAAAAGAAGCCATCGATAAGCATTTGAAGCGATCGCAGCAAAAGATCCCTTCCGAGCAAATTGATGCTTTGCTGAATAATGTGCAAGCTGAACGAAAGGGTAAAAGAGGCCGGATTGCGCTTGCATCAAAAGAAAGCATTGAGTTTGTTGATCCGCATGAGATCGTTGTTTGTGAAGCCAACAGTAATTATACAAATGTATATCTCGCCGAGGGTAGAAAAAGGGTAATTTCAAAGACTTTAAAAGATTTTGAAGAGATGTTACTGCCATTCGATTTTTTTCGACCGCATAACTCACACCTCATCAATTTAAGCCGTGTTAAAGAGTTTATTCGTGGTGACGGTGGTTATCTTGTAATGGAAAACAAAATGAAGATCCCTGTCTCTAAAAATAAGAGGGAAGAATTGCTGCAGCTTCTTTCATAGCCCATTTACATACTCATAAAACTGCCTGTTCACTCAAGTACACAGCCGTTCCAGGCGAATGCCGGCTAATTAAACGAATGCTTGTTTAAAATTTGCATGTCAGATTTTAAAGTAGCAAGACATGCGTTCAAATAGTACGATCAGGACAAATGATGGAACAAGAATATGGATGAGTAGTTACCTGCCCGAAAGATCCAATGGAAAGGTTATGGTCGTTGCCCCTGCGGTTGGTTTAACAACCGGCGATTATGATGCCTTTGCGTGTTTTTTTTGTGAGCACGGATTTACAGTGATCACTTTTGATTATAGGGGAGTAGGGAATTCAGCCCCACAAAAATTAAATGGATACCAGGCAAACATGCATCAATGGGCGGCACAGGATATAAATGCGGTGTTATTATTTGCAAAACAGCACCATCCCAAACAGGAGCTCATTTATGTTGGACATGGCATCGGGGGAGAGATCATAGGATTGGCGCCGGCAAGTCAATACATCAACGAAATTGTTTTAGTGAGCAGTGCTTTATCCTGTGCTAAGCTATGGCCCTGGCAATACAAGATCAAAATGGAAGGATTAAAAGGGTTTGCAAACCTGTCCAGCAGGATCGTTGGCTATTTTCCCGGAAGGCCGTTCAATATTTATGGCAATCTGCCGCAGGGAGTAGTTCATGAATGGACCAATTGGTGTGATAATTCAAATGGTCTCTTCGATAATTTTCCTGACAATAATTATAGAAAACTAAACATTCCTATTCTTGCCCTGACATTTGCTGATGACTGGCATTGCCCTCCCCGTGCAGTAAAAGAATTATTGAGCCGGTTTGAAAATTCCCTCATAACCTGGTATCACATAAAACCTAAGGAGATAGGCATGAAAAAGATCGGCCACACCAATTTTTTTCATTCTATGATGAGAACTACGCTTTGGGAAATATTATTGAAATGGATAAGTAAAGGGGACAGAAAAATTGCGCAAGAAAAAAATATAACAATCAAACGTTACCTGTCAGAATAGGAGGACCTTAAAATGCTTCCTCTATTTTTTTGCTTTTATACCTTTTCCAGGGACGTAAATATTTTATTCCTTTTGAAGTTTGAAATCTTGTTGCAACCTGTTGCCATCCGCGACTATCGTTTTTCCAAACTATGAAATGTAAATGCGGGGTGGCTGCATATCCCGTTTTACCACTTAATCCTATCACTTGTCCTTGTTTTATGGTATCACCAACATTTACCAAGGCGCCATCTTTTTGTAAATGCCAGTAACCGCTTCGGGAATTATCGTCGTGTTGAATGACGATATTATTTCCATGGCTCCGATATTTTCTGCTCCAACCGCCTTTTGAGCCATCTTCTTTTACTCTTATTACCACACCATCTCTTACTGCAACAATATTTGTTCCCCTTTTCATTTTAAAATCTAATGCCGCCCTTTCCTGGTGAGAAAAGATCCCAAAATATCCCTGTACAACCAGGTGAGATCTCCCGTCTTCGTATGGCAATGAATACACGTAGCTGGTATCATCTTTAATAATTCCTTTTTGAAGTTGTTTGACTTCTTTGCGAAGGGGATTGTTGCTGACTGCGCAGCCTATAAAAGAAAAACAAAGAAATCCGAGGGACAGGCTTGAAAGTAAATTTCTCATCAAAACTTCTAACGCTACATTCATACCACAAATTTCGGGGTTCATAATTATTTAATTTTTCCGGTTGTAAAATATTCGTAGCTTCTGTTCCCTTTTTTAACTTTTAAACCAAAATCTATGTCTACGTTAGAAGCTGTAAGGACCACACAGGAAGTGGCCAATCG
>CBFGXP010000272.1:0-4719 GCA_965652775.1 uncultured bacterium | reverse complement strand
GCCATGAAAGAATTTGACGGGGCTAAACTTCAAAAAGAACTCAATGAATCAATGTCAAAAATCGAATGGGACAAAATGAAAGTCGAGTTCGAGAAAGTCAAGGAAATTGATCTGAAAAATCTGCAAATTGATATGGAGAAAATGCAGGTTGAGTTGAGCAAGATCGGACCCGAAATTGAAAAGTCAATGGAGAAAGCCAAAGTGGAAATTGAGAAAGCAAAAGAAGAAATGAAAGAGTATAAAGAATTCGTGGACGGGCTGGAGAAGGACGGTTTAATTAATAAAAAAGAAGAATATACCATTAAACACGATAATGGCGAATTATTCATCAATGGCAAAAAAGCCAGCGATACAACTTACAATAAATACAAAAGCTTTCTTGAAAAGCGCAAAAAATTCACTATCGAAAAATCAGATGATGATTTTAATATCGATATAGATTAGTACTACGCTTGCCAAGCCAACTATAGCCGTGAAGAATAGCCGTAACTTTATGTTGCGGCTTTTTTTATGAATATGTATTTCGTTGCCCTGGTGGCTCCACCGGAAATTGATCGGCAAGTGCTGAAATGGAAAGATTATTTCAAAGAGCGTTTTAAATGCACTGTTGCTTTAAAATCTCCGGCGCACATCACACTCATCCCTCCTTTCTGGATGAACCAAGGACTTGAAGACGCCCTTATAAAGTCTATTAAAGAGTTTAGTACAACCAAAAATAAATTTGAGCTCCTGCTTAAAGATTTTGCTGTTTTTAAACCCAAAGTAATTTATGTCGATGTAGTCAAAAATGTAATGCTAAGTGAGCTTTATGATTCACTTTTCAATTTTATTCAAGCTGAAAATAAATATCCTTTAAATAAAGAGGATCGGCCATTTCATCCGCACGTAACACTCGCTACCCGGGATCTTTATAAAAAAGCATTCTTTGAAGCATGGGAAAACTTTTCAACTAAAAAATATGAGGCCTCATGGTTAGTAAACGGAATTTCGTTGCTGAGGCATAACAAAAAAAATTGGGATGTAATATTTACATCCCAACTCGAAGACTAGCTATTCCCTCTATTTCGTATCGAAAAATTGAAATGGAGATGGCATCAGGTCAAACCCGTCAGCTTCTATCATCTCAATCCTCATTTGAAAAGTCTCATCAGTTTTTACAGATACTTTTTCACGGATCACTTTCTTATATCCTTCTTTTTCGAATACAAGTTTATAGACGCCCGTTTTTAATTCATCGAATACGAAACGGCCAAATTCATCAGTGATCACGAATTTTTCTTTCTTGTTTGCTGAATAAGCGGTAACTGTTACCTCTCGCAATGCTTTTTTTGAATCACCATCAATGATGTTACCAGCAAGTTCGTTGATGCTTTTTCCGGGATTACCGGGTCCGGTATCAGCTGCCATTAATTGAAAGCAACCGATCGTACAGATAGCAAAAAGCAGGAGGATTTTCTGTTTCATTTGACAAAGCTGTTATACAGGTTTTCGTTTCGCATGACTCTTGACGCAAGTCAAATTTAAGTCATTTTAATTGGATTCGCCAAAGCTTCTTTAAAATCATTCCACACTTCATCTACGATTTTTGCCGCTGGTAATATATTTACAACGTTTGCACCCACCTGGCCTATCTCTAGCTCCCCCTCATCCAACTGACCTTCAAACATCCCTTTTTTAGCTCTTGCCCGCCCTAACAACTCCTTTAATTCCTCGACACTAGCCCCTCTTTGCTCCGCCTCCTGTATCGCTTTATAGAAATTATTTTTGATCAGCCTTACAGGAGTTAGTTGTTTTAACGTCAGGATCGTGTCTCCTTCATTACTATTTATTACCGCATTCTTAAAATTAATGTGCGACGAAGCTTCTTCACTTGCCACAAACCTGCTTCCCATCTGAACTCCTTCTGCTCCCATCACCATGGCAGCAAGCATTTGCCTGCCCGTCGCAATTCCACCCGCCGCTATAACGGGAATTTTTACGGAATTTACTACTGCAGGAATTAAAACCATAGTTGTTGTTTCCTCTCTTCCGTTATGACCACCTGCTTCAAAACCTTCAGCAACTACTGCATCACAACCCGCCTCTTCTGATTTTTTTGCAAATTTTGAAGAACTGATCACATGCACCACACTTACCCCTCTTTCTTTTAAAACGGATGTCCATGTTTTCGGGTTGCCAGCACTTGTAAAAACGATCTTTACTCCTTCCTCAATTATGATTTGAATATGCTTATCAATATCAGGATAAAGCAATGGCACATTTACCCCAAATGGTTTTGAAGTTGCCGATCTGCACTTCTGAATATGCTCTCTTAAGACATCAGGATACATGCTGCCACTGCCAATCAATCCTAATCCACCGGCATTACTGACGGCGCTTGCCAATCGCCAACCGCTTGCCCAAATCATTCCTGCCTGGATAATAGGATACCCAATTCCAAATAGATTTGTTATCCGGTTTGAAAAACTCAAACCCCCTGTCCCCCTAAAGGGGGAACCTAGATCCATCATATAGATTCTTATTTGGAGATAAAATTATTTGAAATAAAAGGGAAATACGACTTGAAATTAAAACCAGTATGATAACTTTTCATTCGCTCCCCTTTAGGGGTTGGGGGGTTAACTATCCTAAATCCATATCTGTATTGTCGCCGATATTCAATGTTCTCGTTTCTCCGCGGATACCGGTATCGCTACCAATGAGTGAATAATCCAGCACAATATCAAAAAGATTAGAGTAAGAACCGATAATGGATTGCTTGATGATAGAGTAATTGATCTTTGTATTTTCTCCAATTGAAACATTCGGTCCTATGATGGAATTTTTTATATCGCAACCCGCGCCAATACTTACGGGGTGAATGATAACAGTGTTCTCAAAATGGTGTTTGTCGTCTACATTGCTGCCAAATTTTTTCAGTAATGTAGCATTCGATTCAAGCAGCGTATCTTTTTTACCACAGTCAAACCAGTTGTCTACTTTAAAGCTTTTGAATTCTGCGCCTTGTTTGATCATGCAATCAAGCGCATCGGTAAGGCTATATTCACCATGGCTGCGTAGCCCCTGCTTTATGTTTGACTCAAGGCATTGGAACATCTGGTCACTTTCTTTTATCTTATACAATCCAACCAATGCCATATTACTCTTGGGTATCTGCGGCTTTTCAATGACATGATGGATAAACCCGTTTTCATCAATTTCAGCTACACCAAAATCACGGGGATCATCTACTTTACGCACCCCAAGCATAGAATGTGGGCTATCCATCACGGTTTTTATATCATATTCACAAATAGTATCTCCAAGCATTACAAACACCTCGTCATTTTTTACAATGCTTTTTGCCATCCGTACGGCGTGACCAAGTCCGAGCCTCTCCGTTTGATGAACAAAATGCACCCGCAGCTCAGGATGTTTTTGATGAACATAATCCCTGATCTTATCGCCAAGATACCCGACAATAAAAATGACTTCTTCAATTCCTGCCTCCTTGATCTGATCAATGATAATACTAAGCACCGTTTTTCCAGCAAGTGGGATCAGTGCCTTTGGTTGAGTGTAAGTATGTGGACGCAGCTTGGTGCCTGCGCCTGCTACCGGGATTATTGCCTTCATGTTGGTTTTAAAAGCCTGTGAAAATAGTGAATTATTAATAAACAAAACTTTACGATGTCAAAGCCCCCTCACTTAATTTTGTGCTGAAAATAATTGTGTTACCAACTGCAGTATTCCTGTTATACTTCGCTTGCGTCGCACTCTTGTACATCCGGTAATTCTATTCATCAAACAAATAATTTCTTTCAGAATGGTAGAAATTGAAGCACAAAAAGATACCCAGGTATTTGATCTGATTCATAAAGAACTCGAACGCCAGCGGCAAGGCATTGAGCTGATTGCATCTGAGAATTTTACATCACTGCAGGTATTGCAGGCCATGGGAACCTGCCCGACGAATAAATATGCAGAAGGTTATCCGGGAAAAAGGTATTATGGAGGATGCGAGGTGGTTGATGAAATTGAAACATTAGCAATTGAACGTTTGAAAAAAGTTTTTAACTGTTCCTGGGCCAATGTACAGCCCCATAGCGGCGCCTCTGCAAACGGGGCTGTTTTTCTCGCTGTAATGAAACCTGGTGAGAAATTTTTAGGTCTCGATCTTAGTATGGGCGGACATCTTACTCATGGAAGCCCTGCCAACTTTAGTGGAAAAACTTATCATGCCCTTCATTACGGAGTAACAAAAGATGGGTACGTAGACTACGATCAATTGGAATCAAAAGCAAGAGCCGAAAAACCAAAAATGATCATTTGTGGTGCATCTGCCTACAGCCGCGAATGGGATTATAAACGTATTCGGGCAATTGCTGATGAAATTGGCGCTGTTGTATTTGCTGATATTGCACATCCTGCCGGGTTGATCGCAACAGGATTATTGAATGACCCGTTTGATCATTGTCATATTGTGAGTTCAACCACCCACAAAACATTACGCGGACCAAGAGGTGGTATCATTATGCTTCGTCATGATTTCGAAAATCCATGGGGGATAAAAGATCCTAAAGGAAATTTAAGAACGATGACTCAGTTGCTGGATCTCGCAGTATTTCCGGGTTCTCAGGGTGGACCGCTTGAACATGTAATTGCTGCCAAAGCGGTTTCATTTGGTGAGATACTTGCTGAAGATTTCAGGGCTTATGGTAAACAAATTATCAGCAATGC
>CBFGXP010000271.1:0-4724 GCA_965652775.1 uncultured bacterium | reverse complement strand
TGAAAATATTAAGAGGAGTTTTACAAGCTCCGGATGATTATGCAAATGATGAGGTGTTGAGTTCAATTGCAAAGCAATTATTGCCAAAGCCGGGGGCTGAAGGGCAGAATATTTCATTGAATCAAACAGGCATTCAATTCAATGTCTTTGGACAGGAACATATTGAGGAAGGAGCCATGCATCAAATGTACCAGGCGGCTAAATTGCCGATCAGCGTTGCAGGAGCATTAATGCCAGATGCACACAGCGGTTATGGTTTGCCAATCGGTGGAGTATTGGCAACTGACAATGCTGTTATTCCTTATGGAGTGGGTGTTGATATTGGTTGCAGAATGTGTTTGAGTGTTTTTGATATCGATCCAAAAGAACTGGTTCAGAAAGAAAACTATTTTACAAGAGAATTACTGGAAGCAACTTTATTTGGGAGTGGGCAACAATTTGACCAGGCAGAGAACCATGAAGTGATGGAGAATGAATTATTCTTTCAACTTCCATTACTGAAAAATTTGCATGGAAGAGCATGGAAACAATTGGGTTCTTCCGGTTCAGGTAATCACTTCGTAGAATTTGGAACTGTCGAGATCAATGAGAAAGATAAAGTCTTGGGTGTTGAGCCGGGAAACTATGTAGGTTTATTGTCGCACTCCGGCTCAAGAGCATTAGGAGCAAACATCGCCAATCACTATACAAAAATTGCGATCAGCAAAAGACGACTACCAGCTGAAGCAAAAAACCTGGCATGGTTAAGCTTAGATGAGGAGGAAGGAATTGAATACTGGAATGCAATGAATCTTGCTGGAGACTATGCATCGGCATGTCACCATATAATTCATGATAAGATTTCAAAACAGTTGGGGAGACAGCCAATGAGGATGGTAGAAAATCACCACAATTTTGCATGGAAGGAAAAATGGGAAGGAAAAGATCTGATCGTTCATAGAAAGGGCGCAACACCCGCAGGTAAGGATGTGCTTGGAATTATTCCGGGCTCAATGACTGCACCCGGTTTTATCGTAAAAGGAAAGGGTGAAGTCGCATCGGTTAATTCAGCATCACATGGTGCAGGAAGAAAGATGAGCCGTACGAAAGCAATGGAATCGGTGACAGACAAACAATTCAAAGAAGAATTGGAAAGGCATAATGTCAAATTACTGGGTGGCGGTTTGGATGAATCACCTTTTGCTTATAAGGATATCGAAGTTGTGATGCAATCACAAAAAGCACTGGTGGATATTGTAGGTAAATTCACTCCAAAAATTGTGAAGATGGATGGAGCAAAGCATAAAAGCTGGAAAAATAAGGGACGAGATGAGCTGATGGGTGAGTGATCAAAAAAATAAAGCACCGGTTTATTCGGTGCTTTTTATTTCTTCTTGTGCAATAAATTCTAACAACAAGACCTTATCACTGTAAAGTAATAATGACTTGTCTTTTATTTCATAACGGGTTACTTTTTCCAAACTACCTAAAAACATGTTCTCTACCTGTTGCACTTGCTCACAATACATTTTTGTTGAAAATACATTCTTAAAACTTACTTTATCACCATTGATTGTTGCAGTGCTTCCAAAACTGTTACAACTGCCATTTCCACCGGCGCTGCCTTTTTCCTTGTCAAAGCGTATAAATGCCTTCGTGTTTACGATCTCTTCGTTACCATTATTATGAATTTTCTTTAATGACCATTTGGTATTGTATAAAGGGCTGGATGATTGCATGGTTTCCTTAGCCGAATTACATGATGTGGTCAACATTAATATAGCAGCATAAATAAAATATAAATGCTTCATTTTTATGTTTAACTATAGATGCAATGCTACTGTAAGATACATGCAGAGAAATGTTAAAGCTTAAACTACACAAAAAAAGAAACCTCTGTAGAAACAGAGGTCGCAACCAAAACTAACTGCTTATGAGAAAATATTTAAGTAGTAATTGTTTTATAATTATATCTGCCAAAATACCCACCTTCTCTTTCTTCTTGCTCCGTGATCACGAAATCTTCTTTATAAGACGCAAATCTGAATTTTTTAGTCTGTGGATCTTGTCTTTTTTGTTTTTTCTTTTGAAGATTCTTTTTCATAACACTGGTTTTTGGTATTGCATACAATTTTTCAATTATCATGCCAGTTGAAAATCCGTGGAACAAGTGTTTGCTTGTTGACGATGCAGCGAACTATAAATCAGTGTCTTGGAGATTGGGGTTTCAATTTCAGGCACCAATTAAGTATTGAGAAACTTACACTTTCACATAAATTTTTTTCTTGTCCATCCACCAGCAAATAAACCACATGAAAGTGATCACACAAAGGGCATAGGCAAGAGAACCGTTCTCTGGTGGGCCGGGTATATGAATGAGGATTTTTTTGTACAACCAGTTCCAGGGATTGAGACCATCACCCAATTTTATCAATGCAAGCGTTCGCGGTAAAAAAGCACTGAGCGCAAACACAAACAATGCATTCTTGCCGAACACATCAAAAAATTTACTTAGCCAGCCTCTTGCATTCTTAAATTCGATAAAATAGATCATCGTGGCGATGGTGATCGTGGCAAGCCCGGACGTGTAAACTGTATAGGAACTCGTCCATATCTTTTTGTTGATAGGGAAGATCATATCCCAGCAAAACCCAGTGACGAGCATTGCAACTCCACCAACAAACAGACCGCTTAACATTTGATACGAGTCTGTGGAGTTTATTCCTGATTTTTCAACTATCGGGTTCTTTTGGACAAATTCAATTGGGATGGTTTCTAATGTTTTATTCTTCTTTTGGATATAGTCACCTACGATATACCCGAAAATGACTTGGACAATAGCAGGTATCGTACTCATCAGTCCCTCAGGATCAAAAGGAATCCCTTCGCCTTTATACATATGTGTTTCTCCGAGTATCAATTTGTCAATTGCAGTTCCAAACCAGCCTTTCAAACTATATGGGTCGGCTGGATTTCCGACATAACAGAGCACCCAATAAAAGAGAAGTAAGATAAGGCCTGCCAAAAAGGCTCTTCTTACTTTTAGATAATATATAATTATAGAAGCAAAAAAGTAACATAAAGCAATTCGTTGCAATACTCCCAATACTCTCACACCTTTAATAACCTCCACTATTTCGCCAGCTTGGTTTTTTGTTTGATCCACCCAGCTGAAACCCTTGAATATGGTCACTTTTTGGAACTCAGTCGTGCCTGCAATTACCCTGTTTACTTCGGTAACAAATGGCCACCAGTTCAAAAAAAGGCCGATCAAAAAAATTAAAACCGACCTTTTCAAGACCTTTTTCCAAAAAACCGCATCACCGCCGGCTTCCAGCTTTGGCATTATAAATGCAAGAGCATTGCCCACTGCAAATAAAAAAAATGGAAAAACAAGATCAGTTGGAGTGAGACCATGCCAGGGTGCATGCTCAAGTGGGGCATAAATATGTGACCAGGTGCCTGGATTATTAACAAGAATCATCAGGCAAACAGTAGCACCACGAAAAACATCAAGAGAATAAAAACGCTGGTTCAAGTGCTGGTGGTTTTCAGCTAAGGTAATTTTAAAATGACTAAGGCTTTAAACTACAATCTGAATACAAGAAAGTCGAATCCTACTTATTAACTCATGGGGACAAATCATTCAGAATCTGACCACTTTGCTTTATCCTCAGTCACATTTCACCCTATATTTGCAGCCGAATCGTAGTTTGCCGTTCGATTCACTGAAATTCATTCCTGGAAACCAGTCATATGAAAACTTATCTATGTGACTGAGATGGCGAAGCCATCAAAAAAAGTTCTGGTGAGTATACGAAAATGGTTAGCCGTTTACACACGGCCTAGGTGGGAAAAAAAAGTGAACCAGCTGCTGGCAGAAAAGGGGGTAGAGATATATTGCCCGCTCAATAAAGTAAGAAAAAAATGGAGTGACAGGATGAAGATTGTAGAAGAGCCGCTTTTTAAATCCTATGTTTTTGTGAAAGTGAATGATGAAGATCGTACAGAGGTAAGAATGACACCGGGAGTTATCAATTTTGTGTACTGGGAAGGCAAACCCGCCGTGATAAAGGAAAAGGAGATAAATGCGATCAAGCGATTCCTGGATGAATATGACAACGTAGAAGTGAAACCATTGGAAGTGCAGGTGAACCAACGGGTAAAAATTATTGCCGGACCTTTGATGGACCAGGAAGGCGAAGTGCTTGAAGTGAAAAATAAAAAAGCAAAAGTGGCTATCGATAGCCTTGGCTATATGTTGGTGGCATCTGTTGAAAAAACAAAACTAGCTTCTGTAAAAACAAAATAAAACAAACATTATATTTGAAAGAGCAAATCTGCTAAAAACCAATATTGCCTTCATGAAAATCCACTCGATCCTTGTCTTCCCTATTTTTGTAATTATTCTATTCTCCTCCTGTAGATCACAAAAACCATTAGGGTACCTTGAAGATTTTACTGATACATCGGGTAAGGCACAGGTTAAATATCCCGAACCGTTGATCCAGAAGAATGATGTTTTGTCCATTATCGTTTACAGTGACGCAATAGACGGCGGTGCGACCGATGCAATGTATAATCTTGCAAATACCGGAGGAACAACTTCTCCTAATACCGCAGGATTTCTTGTTGATAACGACGGATATATCCAATACCCAAGAATAGGGAAAATCATGGCAGAGGGGTTAACCAAACCTCAGCTAGCAGAAGAAATAAAAAAGAAGGTCACAGGCCCGTTAAAT
>CBFGXP010000270.1:0-4738 GCA_965652775.1 uncultured bacterium | reverse complement strand
GCAGCCTCCGTCACTCCTTCTGTCACTATCGCTGCGAGTAGTACTTCAATTTGTAACGGATCACCGGTAACTTTTTCGGCGACACCGACTAATGGAGGCACGTCGCCCACATATCAATGGTTGATTAATGGGGTAAATGTTCCAGGTCAGACTGGTGCAACGTTTACAAGCACTACACTTTCCAATGGTAACGTAGTGACAGTTGCAATGACAAGTAATGATCCCTGTGCGAGCCCAATAACTGTTAACAGCAATGCTATTACGATCACATCCGCTACAGTTACTCCTTCTGTAACTATTACTTCAACTAGTACTTCCATCTGTACTGGATCATCGGTTACTTTTACAGCAACACCGACCAACGGTGGCACAACGCCAATTTATCAATGGTTGATCAATGGCGTAAATGTAGCCGGTCAGACTGGTGCAACCTTTACCAGCACGACACTTTCCAACGGTAATGCAGTGACAGTCGCAATGACAAGTAGTGATCCCTGTGCGAGCCCAATAACTGTTAACAGCAATGCTATTACGATTGCATCAGCTACAGTAACTCCTTCTGTAGCTATTACTGCGACTAGTACTTCCATTTGTACTGGATCATCGGTTACTTTTACAGCAACACCGACCAACGGTGGCACAACGCCAATTTATCAATGGTTGATCAATGGCGTAAATGTAGCCGGTCAGACTGGTGCAACCTTTACCAGCACGACACTTTCCAACGGTAACGCAGTAACAGTCGCCATGACAAGTAGTGATCCCTGTGCGAGCCCACTAACTGTCAACAGCAATGCTATTACGATCACATCCGCTACAATAACTCCTTCTGTCGCCATTACTGCGAGTAGTACTTCTATCTGTACCGGGTCGACGGTAACTTTTACCGCAACACCGACCAATGGTGGCACAACGCCGACTTATCAATGGTTGATCAATGGAATAAATGTAGCCGGTCAGAGCAGTGCAACGTTTACCAGCACTACACTTGCTAATGGTAATATTGTATCAGCAATGATGATGAGTAACGATCCATGTGCCAATCCCTCACCCGTAGTATCAAATAATCTTCAAATTTCAGTAGGTGTACCGCAACTGGTCATTAATAATCCCCCGGTGGTTTGCTTCCCACAAACCGTCGATCTTACTAACACACAGATTACGTCAGGTAGTGATCCAGGTTTGAGTCTATCTTATTGGTTAGATGCTGCTGCTACAATAGCATTGGTCAACCCAACTACAGTTGGGACTGGAACTTACTATATTAAAGGTCAGGCTGGCATTGGGTGTGCTGTTACAAAACCAGTGATCGTCTCGAGTCAAAATAGTATTCCGGGCATTCGTTATCCCGATCAGGCCACTCCACCAAATGTTCCCCTGCCAGTACAGGCAAGGAGTCCTGGTAATAATTTCACTTATCGTTGGTCACCTACAACAGGATTAAATAATGCTGATGTCGTGGATCCTGTTTTTACATACGATCAGCAAACCGAATATCTTATCACCTTAACATCACCCGAAGGATGCATCACGGTTGATACTTTATTAGTTAAAATCCTCGGACCTGTAGATACGTCCCGGTATGTCTTTGTACCTAAGGCATGGTCGCCCAACGGTGATGGCCACAATGATTTCCTGTATCCTTTAACCGTGAACATTGCCAGTATAAAGTATTTCAGGATTTTTAATCGTTGGGGAAATATGGTGTTTGAAACAAATAATTTCAATATTGGTTGGGATGGAAAATATAAAGGAGCTACACAGGTGATGGATGTTTATATTTGGTCCTTTGAAGGTGTTTCTACCAGTGGTAAAATTATTAAACGAGAAGGCCAGGCCGTGTTATTAAGATGACGGGGATTATTCTTTTAGCAGTTCATTTTTCTGCCGTTGTATGGATAGATAAGAAAGGATTACATTGCTGTAATCCTTCCATTTCACCGCATTGGTCTGATGAATTAACCCGACGTGTACTAGAAACTTCATTTACCAATTTGAACCGGCACAGCACTAAAATCTCTTTTTGGATACAATTTCACATTAAATCACTTCCAAAAAGAATAATAAAGCCTCATTACACTTTAACGGAATTGATCAAAGGCAATAACTTGTTTCGTAGATATTGAGTCCAGGCCGGAGCACAGGCTTCATAACATTCAAACGCTGAATTCAATCCCTCGTGTGTAAACACCACATCAGTTTTACCTGCTTTTTCCGAGATGTCAAAAATCACTTTGGTACCCGTCCATTCATGCATCTCTCCAACAAAACTCAGTTTACTTTCAGTAATCAACCATACTACTTTTTTATTGGGTATTACTTCTACTATTTTCTGTCGGCTATAATGCACACCGTCGCCCGCACGAAAGCTAAACTCATCACCGAGTTTTTCCGTACTCCCATCAATTTGTTCTGAATAATAACCTGACCACCAACCGCGAACGTTGGTAACAGCTTTAAATACTTCCCTGGCAGATTGCTTTGTTGTAAGCGTGAGTGTAAAATCTGTAGTTTTCATTCTTTAATATTTTTCTGATTAATTCAAAATCGTTTCTTAAACCCCTAATTGTTTACGTTTCTTTACTATAATACAAGATTTACCCATCCTTTATTATTCGCATTCAAGCCCCCTAATGTCGATGACTTGTTGAAGAATGTCCTTCCGTAATTGGCAGGCACCATTCTTTATTAATTTCACATAACCGCTGAAGCAAATCCTTATACTCTAGCCTTACAGCCTCCGTTTCTGCTTTTCCGAGAAACTGAATGCTATATCCATGCGGCCCATGCAGTATTACAAAAGGATATTTTGCTCCTGGTTCAGGCCTTCCGCCACCTACCTCATCATTAGTAACATTCGGTGCATAATACATTACATGCGGAACACTTGCGGTAATTACATTATCATTTTCGTCAGGATTGGTGTATGTCCTGAGTATCGGCGACAACATATATGAAATACCAGCACGTTGCGGCGCTTTATAATACTTTTTCCTGAAACGTTCCTGAATGATTCTTTTCAATTCAGATGGAGAAGTTCCCTTAGCCTGCATCTTTGCGATGTCAAAAAAAACGGGCATGATGGACGTGGCGCCTGCTTCATCAAAAGATATCGGGTAAAGAATATCATCCCTGTAATCCATCAGCGGCCATGACCCTCTCATTGCATCATCACCATTCCTGGAGACAAAACTGTGAAATCCATTGGATCCTTTCCGTGCAATTTCAAAACCCTTTTCGGGATTCAAAACATAAACTGTTGCACTATCCCGAAGATGCGGTGGAAGAGCACTGAGCGCTAACCGGATTTCTACATCTTTTGGAAGAGGCTTTATTCTGTTAATACCACTAGACTTAATATCATTTTGTGCATTTGCAGTAGTGAAAAACAACATGCTTCCTACCATTATTGTTAACTGTATTGTCCTCTGAACTGTCATACTTTTTAATTTTTTATGTTGCTAAAGTTTTTCCTAAACTATTCCACCGATACAACATAATGCCATAGAACTTTTGATTGAAATTTGTTTGTTTCTCAATCAGTCTTTTTACAGATCAAGTAACTGAAAAAATAATTAAAATCTATGTGCAGTTGTTTCATAAAAACATTTAATGTTATCGATTTATTCACAAAACTAGAGCTCATAAATTCGGAAGACAGGGTGAAAAATGGACTTTGTAGCGGGTAGATTTGGACACTGTTTTTTAATACTTTTGTCAGTAATAATTCACGTAATGAAACATATCACCATTATCGTTCCTGGAGGAAAAGGGACCTTAAGCACCGTATCCTGTATCGCAAGTACATTTGAGGTATTTACGACAGCAAATAGTTTTTGGAAGCAAAGCGGGAGAAAAGAGTTGTTCCGTATCGAAGCCGCAGGTGCCGCAAAGAAAACGGAAATCTATAATAGCTTGTTTACCCTGAAGCCAGAGGTAAATATTTCGACTATAACCAAAACCAATCTCATAATTATTCCCCCTGTAGTTTTTAATGATCGGCAGACATTAAAAGAAAACTATCTGCTGGTAGAGTGGGTTTCACAGCAATATAAAAAAGGTGCGGAGATAGCTACACTGTGCTCCGGTGCATTTATGCTTGCATCGTCTGGCTTGCTGAATGGAAAAAAATGCTCCACCCATTGGGCTCACGCAGGTACATTAAAAGCAATGTTCCCCGAAGTGAATGTACAAGCCGATCAACTGATAACTGATGAAGATGGGATTTATACTAATGGTGGTGCTTATTCATTTCTAAACCTGTTGATTTATCTCGTAGAAAAATACTATGACAGGCAAACCGCAATATATTGTTCAAAAGTGTGTCAGATTGAAATGGATCGAAATAGTCAATCACCATTCACCATATTTACAGGTCAAAAGCTACATAGTGATGACATGGTAAAAAAGGCACAGGCGTACATTGAAAGCAAGGTAGATGAAAAAATCTCCATCGAACATCTGTCATCGAAATTTTCGGTTGGCAGACGAAATTTTGATCGCCGATTTATTAAAGCTACGGGCAATACACCAGGTGAATATTCACAAAGAGTAAAAATTGAATGCGCAAAGAAGGCATTTGAAACGTCTCGCAAAACAGTAAACGAAGTGATGTATGAGGTTGGCTATTCAGACACTAAAGCTTTTCGGGAGCTATTTCGAAAGCTTACAGGCCTGTCGCCAGTGGAATATAGAGCCAGGTATAATAAGGGAAACAGTTTGCAAGTTATTTAATGGA
>CBFGXP010000269.1:0-4785 GCA_965652775.1 uncultured bacterium | reverse complement strand
AATGCATTTGCTGACCTATCACTAATGCTCCTATAATAAAAAATGCCGCTACTGTAAACTGAACAACGATCAGGAGATTACGGAATGCAGCGCCCTTTGTTCCCGTGGAATAATCTCCTTTTAAAACTTTCGTGATATTGTAACGGGATAAAAAAACCGCGGGATACAGACTTGATAACACAATTACGATCAACAGGGAAAGGATGATTTGTAATGAAAGCGACAATACCTTTCCGGATTCGAAGAAATGAAGTTGAATGGAAAATATTCTATTGAAATAGGGCAATGCCAAGTTCACCAACAATATTGCGAAACAAAGGCTGATGAGGCATTGAACAGTCACCTCACTGATAAATTGCAAGCCCAACTGACCCCTGCTGCTTCCCAACGTTTTTCTTACACCTACTTCCTTTGCTCTTCTTACTGATGCCGCAATAGAAAGATTACTGAAATTGATAGCCCCTGCAAGCAGTAATAACCCGGCAAGGAAAAGCAATATTGAAACAGTCTTAAAATTACTCTTACCATGTTTGGGAAAATTATGGATGTTAGATACGGCATCCATGAACAACCCTTCTCTGTGACCTGCTTTCCGAAACTCAGCGAGTGATCTTTTATCTTTCTTTATCCTGTTCTCATAATAAATACGATCAACTTCCTGCTCCAATTTATCGGCTTCTAATGCCTGGTTTGTTTTTACATACGTTTCAAAAGAATAATTTTCCCAGAAGAAATTATCTTTCTCATTAGGACTGCGATAAACAAACCGCACATTTAAATGTGAAGGTTTATCTGGCTGTTCCATTATACCGGTTACTTCCAGATCGTACGCATTAAACAATTTAACTGTTTTGCCAACCGGATCGGCTTCGCCAAACAATTTTTCAGAAACTTCTTTACTTAGCACAATCGCATTTGGCTTATCCAGCACATTGCCGGCTGAACCTGAAACTATCTTATAGGGGAATACTTTGAAAAAGGATGAATCAGCTTCAACATACCCGTTTTGATAAATCTTTTTCTCACCGGCTGCTAACAATGATTCAAAATCACCGCCAGCTTGTATGGTTGTGGCAGCTTCTATATTCGATGAGTGTTGCCTTAATAAACTTCCAAGTGGTGCAGGTGTTGTTTGCAAGATGTCATCATCCGTTTGTAAAGAAACCTTATAAACCTTTTTTAAAGAAGGCGACCATTTGTCATAGCTTAGCTCATAGTTCAAATACAACAGAATTATGATAAAACTTGCCAAACCTATGGCCAGGCCTGTTATATTAATTATGCCATAGGTTTTATTCTTCGCAAGATTTCTAAAAGCGATTTTGAAATAATTTTTTATCATAAAAAAACCTATTAACTGTGAACTTTTAGCTCATAGTTCTTCTTAATCATTCTGTTCTTAAACTTTTCACAGGATTAGCTAATGCAGCTTTGATAGCCTGGAAACTTACAGTCAATAATGCGATGGCCAATGCGGCAATGATGGCTATGCCAAATACCCACCAGCTAATGTTTACCCTGTAAGGGAAATCCTCTAACCAATTATTCATGGCCCACCATGCAATTGGAAAAGCGATCAGCGATGCAATGATGACAAGCACCAGGAAATTCTTTGATAATAATCCGACAATATCAAAAGCATTTGCACCCAATACTTTTCTTATACCTAATTCTTTTGTTCTTTGCTCTGCACTGAATGCTGCCAACCCAAACAAACCCATGCAGCCCACGATGATCGCCATGACGGTAAATATCCAAAGCAGCTCACTTAATTTGTTTTCTGCTTTATACATGGCACCATAAGTTTCATCCATGAATTTATAATCCAAAGGATAACCGGTAACAAATTTGCTCCACACATTATCTACATGAGCAATTGTGTTCTTTATATCCGCTGTTTTTAGCTTGAGAGCAACAGCAAATACAACCTGTGGATAGACATGAATGACCGAAGCAGTAACTTTTTCATGAAGACTCTTATAATGAAAATCAGCAACCACTCCTATTACTTTTCCTTTTTTTACAGGATTGAGTGTATCTATCGGGGCCCATTCATTCCAACTTATTGGTTGCCCGATCGCTTTTTCGGGTGTACCAAAACCCCATTCTTTTACCGCTGTTTCATTAATAATAAAGGCCTCTTTCACATCTGTCGCCATCTCATTTGAAAAATCTCTACCAGCGATCACTCTTAACCCTAATGTCTTTACATAATCATGATCACCGATAAATACATTGGCAGAACGTTCTTTGCCGCCATCGTTGCCAGTGGTTTTAACTCCATCACCTGCATAACGATCACCCGGCAACCCATAACCCGAAGTGATCGAAACAATATTGGGTGAACGTTTTAATTCTGATTTGAAAGCCTCTAAATTTCTTTCCAGGTCTCCACGTACCTGGAAATAGACAACCTGTTCTTTACTAAATCCAAGATCTTTCTTATTTAAAAATTGTGTTTGCCTGTAAACGATAGTTGTAGACACGATCAGCAAAACAGAAAGCGAAAACTGGATCACAACCAACGCTTGTCTTAGCCAGGCGCCACCACCACTGCCAATAAGCTTCATGTTCTTCAACACTTTTATTGGTTGAAATCCTGACAGAACCAACGCGGGATAAATCCCGGCGATCATACCGATCACAACCCCTGCCGCTAATATGAGTAACCCAAGGATCGGGTTGGTAAAGGGATTAAACTGTATTGATTTACCGGTAAATTCATTTAACAATGGAACAATAAGAAACGTAGCAGCTATCGCCAACAACATTGATAAAACGGAAAGCAATACCGTTTCCCCAATAAATTGCATGATAAGTTGTTTTCTTTCTGCACCTATCACTTTTCTTACACCTATTTCTTTTGCTCTTCTGAATGATCGTGCGGTAGCCAGGTTTACAAAATTGAAACAGGCGATCACTAAAACAAATAATGCAATAATGGTTAATGCGTTTACATAAGTTTCATTACCGCGAACGGCGTTGTCATAAACGAAATCAGCCGACTTAAGATGTATATCTTTTAGTGGTTGAAAAAATGGAAGGAATGTGGAACCAGCCTGTGTCAGCGTGGGGAATATCTCCTTCTTCATGTGTGCCTGGAATTTATCCTGCAATTGCTGGACATTTGTGCCTGGTTTTAATTTGACGTAAGTGAAAAACTGGTGCCATGTCCATCTTTCCATTCTTTCCTTTGGAATGCCAGAAGTTGGTAGCGATACCAGGTAACGAAAATCCAAATGAAAATGATCAGGAAGTTTGGCAAGCACCCCTTTTACAGTCACAGTATCCTTATCGATATAAATAGTTTTATTAACAGGATCTTCAGTGCCAAAATATTTTTTAGCCAATTCTTCCGTAAGAACAACAGTTCTAGGTTCAATAAGTGCTGAAGCCGGATCTCCCTTACTAAACTTTAAAGAAAACATTTCAAAAAAAGAAGATTCAACAAACCAGCCTTTCTCCTCGTAATTTCTTTTTTCTCCAACCTCCATCAAAAATTTATCAACCGACATTAATATGCGGGTTGTGGTATCAACTTCAGGATAGGTTCGTTTTAAGAAAGTAGCAAATGCCGGCGCAGAAATAGCTGCATAGGTGATATTGTCATTGTCTTTTCTCTGCTCGTATATGCGATAGACATTTTCTCCGCCAGGAATTTCTTTATCATACTGCCATTCATCCCATACAAATAATCCAATGACCAGGCAACCGATAATGCCAATGGTAAGACTGGAAATATTTATGATGGCAAATCCTTTGTACCGAAGTAAATTCCTGATCGCTGTTTTTAAATAGTTTTTAAACATGGCTACATTTTTTTTAATTATTTCCTCAAAATCATTTTTAGTCCTCTAACATGGTTCTACTCTGTTCTCAATAATTTGATCGGGTTTGTTCTTACTGCCTGCCATACCTTAATGCCTGATGTAATTCCTGCTATAACAAATATTACGAATACTGAATTGACAAGTGTAGATGTGGCAATGCCTGCATTTATACCGAAGATCAGGTCGAGTAAAAGCTTGGTCAGCGCATAACCGCCATAACATCCCACTGCCGCACCTATCAAAAAGATCCAGAAGTAACCGCGGTTGATCAATACAAGTATATGTTTTGCTTTTGCGCCGGCTACTTTCCGCAATGCTATCTCTTTCATTTTTTTCATGACAGTAAGAGAAACCAATGCAAACAACCCCGTAGCGGTCAGCATGACCGAAATGATAGCAAACCAGAAAAATATTTTTGCGATATTGCTGGTAGTCTGGTAAGCTTCCTTTTTGATTTCATTTTGGTAAAACCCGGTGAAAGGTTTCATCGGTAATACTTTCTTCCAGGCATCCCTTGCTTTTGCATATACCAGTTCAATATCCTGGATATTTGATTGCATTACAAGAAACTGGTACCTGTTCTCCTTTCCCAACTTCATAATAACCGGCTCCATTGGATCAAATAAATCATCAATCTTGAAATCTTTCAGCACACCAACAACAGAATAATAGGAGCTGTCAACTAAAATTTTTTTACTTAAGGCTTCTTTATCTTTCCAGCCATAATTTGCCGCAAGGTTTTGTGTGATCAGTATTGAGTTGGTATAATCTCCTTCCATTTGCGGATCAAACTGTCTTCCCTCGGCCATCCTGAGATTCATTGTTTTTACATAGTCCCGACCCACTTCCATATAATTCGTCTCCTTTTTCTTCCCTTCTGCTTCAACTACTATATTCCGGAAACCATAACCAATATGACTTCTTGTACCTGCCAATGCAGTGACTTGTGGAATTG
>CBFGXP010000268.1:0-4789 GCA_965652775.1 uncultured bacterium | reverse complement strand
TTATGGAAGTACACCATCATGCACATACCGCAAGAAAAAAATGGACACATTATTTCTGGGAATTTTTGATGTTGTTCCTGGCTGTATTCTGTGGTTTTCTTGCAGAATATTATCTCGAACATACAATTGAACACAACAGGGAAAAACAATTCATTACCTCTCTTATAAAAGATATTGAAGCTGATACCGTTCAATTGTCAAACATCAGAGGTTTTCGGCTTGCAAGACTGAGTTCTATTGATTCATTAAACGCCTATCTTACTAAAAATACTGCAGGCACTATTTCTTTGCGTGGCATACAGCTACTGGAAGATGTTAAAGGTCATGTTTCATTTTATCAAAATAGCGGCACACTTGACCAGTTAAAAAATGCAGGTGGTCTCAGGCTTATTAGACGAAGAAATGTGGTTGATTCAATCCAGGCATATGATCAGCAAATAAAAAGAATGGCGTTACGGGACATGTATGAAACCGAGGAAATGCGATATGCCGTCCGCCTATCATACAAACTGGTAGATGGAACTTTACTTTCTAACGTTTATGCAGACACCACCTATTTTAATAATCACCAATTAAGAATTGATAAACCCAAATCGATAACGGTTTATCCACAATATGCAGGCGAATACCTGAATAGTCTTGCTACTTTTCGGTTCGTAGTAATGAACAACATGCGGTTGCAGGAAAATATTAAGAAAAAAGCTGAAGACCTGCTATTGTTGATTAAGAATGAATATCATTTGTATTAATCATGGAAGTACATCATCATGCACATACTGCGAGAAGAAAATGGACTCACTATTTCTGGGAGTTTTTGATGTTGTTCCTGGCAGTGTTTTGTGGTTTTCTTGCGGAATATAAATTGGAACACACAATTGAACATAACAGGGAGAGGCAATTCATCACTACAATGGTCGAGGACCTGAAAAGCGATACAATGCAGTTGTCTCAGAATATCAATTACAGGAAAGGCAGGGAAGCGATGTGTGATTCACTTATTATTAATATTCCGGATCATAAGAGTAAAGGCGCGGATGTTTATTTCTATGCCCGTAACCTCACGCGGCCACAATACTTCTCCCCCAATGATCGTACGCTGCAACAATTGAAAAATTCGGGAGCACTAAGACTTATCAGGAATCTTCGTGTGTCTGACAGCATCATGGCATATGACCAGCATTTAAGATATCTCATGATCCTAAGTGACGATGAAAGAAGTATCCGTGACAATTTCAGAGACCTGGTGGGTACTGTCTTTGATGGAAAGACCCTCTATTCTCAGATTGATGCGGCAGATTTTGCGAATTATAATAAGCCCGAAGGGAATCCAGCCCTATTTATGCAGGATGCGGCATCGATCAATAAAGTCATTTCATCGGCACAATATTTAAAAACGGTTGTACGGGGAGTAAGGGTAAGACAAGAAAGATTAAAAGCTACGGCGGTCCATCTTCTCATCTTTCTACAAAAAGAATATCAACTGAATTAAGATTTATGGAAGTACATCACCATTCGCACACTGCGAGAAGAAAATGGACGCATTCTTTCTGGGAATTCCTTATGTTATTCCTTGCCGCGATAGTTATCCATATTAAAAAAAAAACGATTCGAAAAAATAATTGAACTGATCATTAAAAAATATTTTCTGAAATAAGGTCTATCTATGAAAAAATATATTCTATTCCTGTCTATGTTCCCTTTTCAATTGATCGGTCAGAGTTTACACGATTCTGTAACCAGGAAAATTGATAGCATTTTTAGCCGCTACACTACCACCACGCCTGGTTGTGCAGCAGCAATAATAAAAAATGATAAGATTGTTTTTAAAAAGGGGTACGGTATGTCAAACCTGGAGTATAATGTGCCGATCACTCCTTCCTCTATTTTTCATATTGCATCAGAATCGAAACAATATGTCGCGTTTTGCATGTTGCTACTTGAACAGCAGGGAAAATTATCATTAGATGACGACATCAGGAAATATCTTGATTATGTTCCTGACTTTGGTAAGAAGATAACCATCCGTCATCTTATACATCATACCAGCGGTCTTAGGGACCAGTGGCAGCTGCTTGCGAATGCCGGCTGGCAACTGGATGATGTGATCACCCAGGAACATGTTATTAAACTTGTTTCAAAACAAAAAGCATTGAATTTTGAACCTGGAGAGGAACAGCTTTATTGTAATACGGGGTATACGTTAATGGCAGAGATCGTAAAAAAGGCAAGCGGTTTGTCGTTGCGTGAGTATACCGATAAATATATTTTCAAACCACTGGACATGAATAATACACATTTCCATGATAATTACCGTGAAATTGTCCCTAACCGCACCTACTCTTATACACCGGGCGGAGCAAATGGATATTCGCATAGTGTACTAAGTTATTCAACTGTTGGAGCTACCAGTCTTTTCACAACAGTGGAAGACGAAGCAAAATGGCTAATGAATTATGAACACGGAAAAGTCGGAGGTAAGGACCTTTTACAAAAAATGTATTCGCAGGGAATTTTGAATAGCGGGAAAAAAATAACTTATGCGTTTGCCATTAATATCGGCGAGTATAAGGGCTGGAAAGAAATTGGTCACGGAGGTGGAGATGCGGGATACAGGACTTATGCTACCCGTTTTCCTGAACAACAATTTGGGATCATTGTATTCAGCAATCTTTCTTCCTTTAATTCATACGGGATGGCCATGCAGGTAGCCGATCTTTTATTACCATCAAAAGAAATAAAGCCAGATAGTTCAGTTGTTGCTGACAGTAGTTTGATAAAGAAATTCGTGGGCAGGTATGTATCTCCCCGCGGCGCCATCCTCAATCTTTCATGGAATAATGGGACACTGCTCAACCGGCAACCAGGGCAGACTACTGGCGGGACCGAATGGAAGATCAGGATAAAAGAAAAGAATAAATATCAACTAAACGATGGACCATTTCTGCATTTTGAAACATCATCTTCGAATGATTCAGTAGTAAAGATGGTTTTTGAGAATCCCAATGCATTCACAGAATTTTTCAGACAGCCGGTAATTGTATTGAAGAAAGAAGAACTGCAGGCGTACGCCGGTACCTATTACAACGAAGAAACAGAGGCGGCATATACTGTAACTGCGAAGGATGACGATCTTATTCTGCAGCATCGCAAGTTTGCAGACGTAAAGTTAACACCGGTCGCCCCTGATCAATTTAGTTGTCCCAATTGGTGGATGGCTAATTTGAAATTTATGCGTGATAAAAAAGGTGATATTGCCGGGTTTGAAGTAAATGCAGGCCGCGTACTTCATCTCTTTTATAATAAAACCAAACCTTCAAAGTTTTAATTAAAACGCAAAACCATGGAAGTCCATCATCATGCACATTCGGCAAGAAAAAAATGGACACATTATTTCTGGGAGTTTTTAATGTTATTCCTGGCAGTGTTCTGTGGATTTTTGGCAGAGTACCAATTAGAACATAAAATAGAGTCGGACAGAGGAAAACAATACATCGTCTCAATGTATGAAGACCTGAAGATGGACACCATTGCTCTGAATTCAATTATTCAAAACCGAAGCAGGCGAAATGAAATGCTGGACTCAATTTTTTTTATGATAGATAATCCGGGTGATCAGAATGCTGATCTTTATTATTATGCACGACACATAACCAGGACAGCGCCAGTTCTTTTTTTTAATAATGACAGAACTATTCAACAATTAAAATATTCCGGGGGTTTAAGACTGATCACTAATAGAAAAATATCTGATAGTATAATGATATATGATAAGCAGGTGCGATTAGTTCTGGAAAGGCAGGAAATGGAAAATGCTAATGTCCGGGAATGTCTCCCTTATTATTATAAAATATTTGATGGCCGGGTTTTTATGAAAATGATGGACGACAATAATGTTGTTAGCCGTCCTTTATCCAACCCTTCCTTATTGAAGTTTTCGGAGCAGGACGTAAGTACATTTCTCGGGTACTGCCAAACAATAAAAGCAAATAATATAGGTAATAGTTCCCATTCAAAAATTCTTAAAGCAAAGGCTGTTGAACTGATTGAAATTATTAAGAATGAATACCATTTGAAATGATCCTTTATGGAAGTCCATCATCATACACATAGCGCAAGAAAAAAATGGACACATTATTTCTGGGAATTTTTAATGTTATTCCTGGCGGTGTTCTGTGGTTTTCTTGCTGAATATTGGTTAGAACATAAAATTGAAAAAGACAGGGAACGTCAATATGTACGATCACTTATTGAAGATCTGGAAAGAGATACAGCTACTTTAAATAACAGGGTCGCCTACTGTAATCTTACTATAGCAAGGGCGGATTCTGCAATTGCTGTTTTTAATAATCCTGTACTCGCTATGCATGCCGGAGAAATTTATTATTTTCTCAGGTGGATGCACCGGAGCGATATTCTTAGTGTAAATGACAGGACAATTATTCAATTAAGAAATGCAGGCGGAATGCGGCTTGTATCCAATAAAAATGTTTCAGATAGTATTATAGATTATTACAAAGAAGTGGAGTATATAAAGTTTATATATGAAGAACAAGTGGAATGGAGGCGGGCGTTGCGACCATATTTCCCGGAAATTTTCAATGGTAATGATTATGGAAAGGCAATAGACGAAAGAAATACAGTTATACGGCCGGTTGACCCGGTAAAATTACAGTCGTTGGATCCTAAAGTGATAAGTGCCCTGGTACTGACTCTCAACAATATCAAGGGCATTAATATTGCGCTCAGAAGAAGGATGGGAGAGTTAAAAATAAGGGCGAAGGATATAAGA
>CBFGXP010000267.1:0-4795 GCA_965652775.1 uncultured bacterium | reverse complement strand
CAACCCTTATTTAACTACCTGAGTCAGAAAACCAGCACGCCTTGATCTTTAAGTTCTCTTTCATCATCTCCAGAATATTCAACTCCCCGGAATTTAAGTTTGCTAATTGGAAGTTTATCAGATATTATCACTCCCTTGGCAGTTGCTTTATATAAATCAAACATGAGTGGAGGCTCAGCCCATTCAAGGGTATACTGGAAGGCGTCAATAATTTTTTGGCCCTTGTCAACTTTTACTATAAGTATATCGTGGAATTCCTTTTCGATATTAGCAAATGAAATCCCTTTAAAAGTCGCCATGAAAGTATAAACAGTATAACTACCCTTTACTGGATTAAAGATCTTTCGCCTGGTTTCCCTGGTGCTTGTTGTGTCGATGAAATTTAGAGCTTGATAGTTGAAATCGCTTCTTTCTGCCTTGGAGAGTAACTTATATTCTTTTACCTGACCGTATAAATTTGCGTCAAAAAAAAGAAGAAGAACTAAAATGATATGGTAATACTTAAGCATTGAAGTATAATGTAGCGGGCTATAATAGGTACTAGGAAAAAGAGAGTCTAAGTGTCAACAATTCTAAGCCTCTCTTTCAACAGTAATCGTACATTCTCCAATCAACGCTGCAAGTGCGCCCACAGCTGCCAATACGGGTGCAAACACGGCACCGACTACACCAATAGTTAATGGAAAACTCATTAGCTCCTTTCCCGATTTATCGAGAATCGTAATTTTTCGAATATTACCTTCATTGACGAGCTCCTTTACCTTCTTTAAGAGATTTTCTCCATGTACGGCGAAAGATTCCCTGGTTGATTTTGACATGATACAAATGTATGAAATAAGGGAATTACTCAAGGTTCAATTGGCTCATTCCATGCTAACAAGATTTCTAAAAGCCTTGCTAATCCATAAGCATCCTATTTGTCCGCATTTGCGAAAGCTCTAACTTTAAATATCACAAATAAAATAGTTGTCTGCAAAATAAATGTTCACCTAATCACAGACCTATGCCAAAATTTATTTTTATTATATCGTTGATACTTGCGGCTATCGAGGTATCCGCACAATCAAAATTCAACAAAGAATTGGCTGCCCGACTAGACACGATTTATCATGAAGACCAATCCGGTAGACTTAAACTTGATAGTCTTCAAAAGCAATTTGGCTGGAAGTCGGAACAGGTGCAATCTTTATTGCCAACGATGATGATCCAGGATTCAATCAATTTAGTTAAGGTGAAAAACATCATTGACACCTATGGTTGGCTGGGACCTGATGAGGTGGGCAAACAGGGAGCGAAGACAATTTTTTTGGTAATACAACACGCAGATTCGTTAACGCAGGTAACCTATTTTCCTTTAATGCAAGAGGCTGTTAAGAAAGGAAAAGCTCAGCCCCAGGACCTTGCCTTACTGGAAGACAGGATATTGACAGACCAGGGAAAAGAACAGATATATGGCAGCCAGGTTAGAACCAATGAAGCAGGTAAGTTTGAATTTTTTCCCATCAAAGATGAAGCAAATGTAAATAAACGGAGAGCTGCTGTAGGGCTTCAACCATTAGAGGAATACGCAAAACATTTTGGTATCATCTATGTTTTACCAAAATCCAAAAAAGCAAACTAAACACCATGCGGCCAACAAGAATTGAGGATAAACTACGAGCTAAGAAATAACAATCAGATAATACGAAGCGATAATTAAAACAATGACAACGGAAGAAATAAAACAAAAACTTCACTCGACAAAATCCGCCGACCGCAGGCGAGCTGCAAAGGAAATTGGGAAATTGAAACTGGCTGAGTTTGCCGACGACTTATATAAAGCTTATTTAAAAGAAGCAACTGACAAACGGACCTGGGAAACGCAGGTAGCAATGATATTAGCTTTAGGCCTGCTCGACTACAAAAAAGCACTGCCCGAAATAGAGCAGATTATCAAGACAAATAAACCTAACGATATGATCACGCACGCTGCTGCACAATCTTACGTTAGGCTTAAAAGAAAATCACTCAATGACGCATCTCCTGCTTTAGAATTACTGAAGTTTGGGGGACTTTCAACCGTTGACGGCTGCTTAAACCCTCTCGGCTACGACAAAATGCAGCCAGATGAAGGTCAGATCAAGGAACTAATCAAACTTAGCTGGGACCTACATAAGCATAAAGACCGTCGTGGAAACGAATATGGTTACGACGATCCACGTTATGGTTTAGCGGCAGCTTGTGCAGGCTGGGACAAACAATTGACAAAAGAATTTCTTGAACATTGCCTTGCTACAGCAAACGGCGACACTCCATTGGAATATGTTGCGGAAAACTCACTGAAAGGGAAGTATGTTAAGCTACGCTAGATAAATACGAACAATAATTTTATTTCCCAGCACCAAATATTTTCTATCCTGTTGAAGAGTTAATAAGGTTTTTTGCTCTTTACCTAAACACTCTTCTTCCTCTTCATTTTGTACGTTGATTAAGCTTTTAAATCATCTCACTGCAAATAATTAAACAACACTGATAATTTTTAAAATCAATCAAACCTTTTTTGTGAGGGATTGTCATGATCAAAAAAAGCATATGAAAAATTTGATCGTAAAAATGATGTGCCTGGGGGCAGTGTCTTTATTATTTGCAAGCTGTGATAAAGATGATGATGATGATAACGTAATGTCGAAATCAAAAGTGATGGTTGTGCACGCATCGCCAAATGCGCCGAATGTAGATGTACGCATCAACAATAGTGTCGCGCTCACCAATGTTGCTTATCCAACCAATAGTAGCTATACGGAACTTAATAGCGGTGCCAACAACATAAAAGTGTCACCCTCGGGTACCACAAACTATGTAATTGATGCGAATGTGACGCTTGAGGCAAACAAAAACTATTCTGTGTTTGCTATCGATTCCGTAAGTAAAATCAAAGCCGCTGTGGTAGCAGATGACCTTACTGCTCCCGCTACAGGAAAAGCACATGTTCGCTTTTTCCATTTTAGTCCCAACGCGCCGGCTGTCGACATTGCCGTGACCGGTGGAGCGGTATTGTTTCCAAACAGGATGTTCAACGACCAGGCAACAAATGCAACGTATGCCAATTTTACCCCGTTAAATGCGGGCACATACAACCTGGAAGTGAGGGCTGCCGGTACAAATACGGCTGTGCTTGCATTGCCGAATGTTACCCTCACTGCAGGGAAAATATATACTGTCTTCGCAAAAGGTTTCCTGGGTGGCACAGCCGCACAGGCATTGGGAGCTCAGGTAATTGTGAATAATTAAGATTGAGACACAGGTAGGATTTCGAAGGCAGTACTGTCCGTAACATCGAAAGATTAAAGCACTGGTAAACCAGTGCTTTTTTCATCTAACTTCGGTTTGTCGTGTACACTTATACTTATGAAATTCATATCGTTTCTATTTCTTTTGCTGGCCTCTATTTGCACTCGCGGGCAGACAACAAAGTATGATCTTGTTATTAAAAATGCAAAGGTATTCGACAGCAACACCGGCAAAGTTTCATCCAACCGAACCATACTTATTAAGGGCAGCACAATTGTAAACGTAACAGGCAATCAAAAAACTTACAACGCAGTAAGTATAATAGATGCTAAAGGCAAATTAGTAACGCCAGGCTTTATTGATACGCATATTCATCCGACTGATGTTTTTGGTGATTACAATGCTGCACCGGAGTATTTGAATAAAGACTCACTAGCGCTGCTTAGAAAAAACCTGTCAGACACTTATCTTCCCTACGGTATTACAACAGCAATGATAATGGGACAACCCGAAAAATGGTTGCCGCCTGTGCTTAACTGGATGAATAATCCATCGCCAAAATATGTAACCCTTTATACAGTTGGCGGAGCCTTGATATCCAAAGAGAGCCGAAAGCCATACATAAATCACATTACCGTAGAATCGCCTTCATTAGCCAAACAAAAAGTATTAGAATATTACAGGTTGGGCATTCGGCATATAAAACTTTATTGGCGACTGCGTAGACCTGAATTTGAAGCCGCATTTAAAACTGCTGATAGTCTAAAAATGAAGGTATACGGACATATCGACCAGAACGTGATGTTTATGGATACAACATTAAGCATTGGCTTACGCAATTATGAGCATATACTAACGCTTGACCATAGCATTCTTCACTTTCCAAAAGATGGTGCTGAGTTTGGTTTGAACATGCAAAAACATTACGCCTCAATCACTCCAGGTTTCACATTGGTAAGACTGGAAATGTTCCGGTTCATTCATGATACGAAGCAAGCTGCAATGGATTCCCTGATTGACAAACTAGCAAAAAGGAAGACGACGATTTCAACCACCATACATTTAATGGCAGAGCAATTCGGCTTGACATATTTTTCCAATAAGACAGATTCTTCGTTGACTAAGGAACAACTGGCTCGGTGCAGGGAAAACTTCAAAATTTTTATGGGCTATGCCAGGAAACTTTTTACCAAAGGGGTAAAACTTCGCATTGGTACGGACTGTCCCCAAGGTGGAAAAGCATTTATTTCCGAGCAACTGCTGTTATCGGAATATGGATTTCCCATTTCTGCCATACTTCAAATTTCTACTATCAACGGCGCTACAGCCCTGGGGTTGGAAAATAAATATGGCAATATAGAGAAAGGTAAGAAGGCTGATTTATTGATATGGGAGAAAAGTCCGTTTGATAATTATAGGAACTTTCTTGCGAGTAAGATAATTATTAAAGATGGGGTTGTCTTCAAAAACTAAACCTCCAGACTTGGCAAAAGAAGAGCGAGAAACAGAGCGGGAGCGGGGGATA
>CBFGXP010000266.1:0-4856 GCA_965652775.1 uncultured bacterium | reverse complement strand
CATCGCATTGCTGCAATGTTTTTTAATTACTACTTTATTTATTAAATGGAAAAATTAGAGTTTCAGAGGGGTCGGACGGTAGCTTGTAAACTTTTCAAATATTCATCAAATAACAATTCCAGACAATTCCCCGGATGGGGGTTTTTATTTGTTATGCCTTTAATAATTAATTATCAGATCATTTTCATTTTTATTAAAGCATCGATCTTATTTCTTGCGTTTAGCTTCTTATAAATATTCTTGATATGCATCTTCACGGTTTCATCGCTTATAAAAAGTTTTCTTGCAATCTGATTACGTGTACACCCTTTGGCAAGGAAATGCAGGACTTCATTCTCTCTCTTAGTAAGATTTGCATCAACAACTATTTTCATAACCTATTGCTTACATTCAATTAAACATCTAAATCCTTATTCACAAACATACATTTCATAATATCATAACAACAAAGGTGTTTTAACGGAAACCTTTTGATAAAAACACCAATTTTACAAAAACTTCAACCTGGCAAATATTTTTACCCTATAATCCTGGCCAAAAAATATAATGGTGAAACATTTTTAAAGAGTTGAATAGATTCTTCTGAAATTTGAAAATGATTTCATCTGCACCTTTGGCCGAACGCATACGACCGTCATCACTTGATGAATTGGTTGGACAGCCACATTTAACCGGTAAGAAAAGCATTTTGCGAACCGCGATTGAGCATGGCAAAATACCATCGATGATCTTATGGGGACCTCCAGGCACAGGTAAAACGACAATAGCAAATATTATCGCGAATACCTTCAACGTTCCGTTCTTTCAATTAAGTGCTATCAGTTCAGGCGTAAAGGATGTAAGGGAGGTTATTGAAACAGCAAAAGAAAAAACCGGCGCCGTTCTTTTTATCGATGAGATCCACCGTTTCAATAAAGGTCAACAGGATGCGTTACTGGGTGCGGTTGAAAAAGGAATTATCACTTTGATCGGAGCTACGACGGAAAATCCTTCTTTTGAGGTCAATGGCGCTTTGCTTAGTCGTTGCCAGGTTTATGTATTGAAACCACTGACTGAAGACGACCTGCAAAAACTTATTGAGCAGGCCCTTGAAAAGGATGAGTGGCTGAAAAAGAAAAATATTGTGATCAAAGAATATGAGGCTTTGTTTACCATCTCCGGCGGTGATGCCAGAAAGCTTTTAAATCTTATTGAGCTCTGCGCTGATGTTATGAAAGCAGGCGAAGAACTCACTGATAAAAAAGTAATGGAGATCGCTCAGCAACGGATCGCTTTGTATGACAAAAGCGGTGAGCAGCATTATGATATCATTTCTGCATTTATAAAATCGATTCGGGGCAGCGACCCAAATGCGGCTGTATATTGGCTGGCAAGAATGATCGAGGGCGGGGAAGACGTAAAATTTATTGCAAGAAGATTGGTGATATTGGCAAGCGAGGATATTGGTAATGCAAATCCTACGGCATTGGTTTTGGCCAATGCCGCATTTGAAGCAGTTAATAAAATTGGTTTTCCTGAATCAAGTATCATTCTTTCTCAATGCGCCACTTATCTTGCTGCTTCTCCAAAAAGCAATGCAGCAGTTGCTGCTATTGGCGCTGCACAATCAGCGGTAAAGCAACACGGCGATCTTTCTGTTCCACTTCACATCCGTAATGCACCCACAAGATTGATGAAGAATCTTGGTTATGGAAAGGATTATCAATATTCTCACAGCTATGAAAACAATTTTTCACAACAGGAATATTTACCTAAAGAATTATCCGGAACAAAATTTTATGACCCCGGCAAAAATGCAAGAGAAGAAGAATTGAGAAAATTTTTACGCAGCCTATGGAAAGAAAAGTATGGGTATTAGTTTAATTTACCAGGATCATAAATTAAAGGAAAAAACTGTCCCTGCATTTTCTCTCCTTTCGGAACAACCGGAACGCCTTCCAATAATGGTTCATTTGAATCAGACGTTACTCCATCTGCAAACGCATTGATCACAAAAGCCCGTCGTGGTTTATCACTTTTGTTTTCGCCTGAACCATGCAGTGTCAATGAGTGATGAAAGATTGCTTCACCCGCTTTTACTTCTGCGAACTGCGGGTTATCAAATTGTTTCTTTTGCTCATCATTCAGGAAATCTTTTATTCCCTGTATCTCACCTGCAAGCACAGGCTTGGGTAACAAGCCCCACCGGTGACTCCCCGCAATATATTGAAGACAACCATTTTCTTTTGTTGCATCATCAAGACCGCACCAGCAGGTAAGGTGGGCAATGGGTTTTGTTCTTGTCCAATAAGAATAATCCTGGTGCCATGCGACAACACCACCTTTCTTTGCAGGTTTCCAAAAAAGCTGGTCATGCCAGAAACGAACTGGCGAGTTGCCAAGCAATTGACTTGCTGCAACAAGAAATCTTGGATTCCATAATACATCATGAAAACCGGGACCTATGCGCCATGCGCCTAACGCATGAAATAATATTGTAGCAGGATCTGCTGACTCGTTTGAATGAAATTCATAGTATAGCTCATGAGCGGGATGATTTGTATCAGCAATCTCAGACAGTTCGTTTCTTAAGAAATCTATTTGATCCTCCTCTAACATTTTTATACCCGCAAGGAATCCATTCTCATTAAAAAATGAAACTTGCTCATCAGTAAGTTTGAATTTTTCCCAATCAGCTTTTGCGGATGGCCATTTAAATAAATCGCTGACAAGGTTATGAGCCTGGCTAAGATCTTTTACTGGCATAGATTCTTTTTTTAAAATTACAATTTTTGGCATCCATTTCAGTAAGATTAATAACTTCAGCAAAAGAAAAATTTTATTCCCATGGAATGGGTTTTAAAAAAATTTAATGAACTGACACTTGATGAACTATACGCTATTCTTCAACTAAGGAGTAACGTATTTATCGTAGAACAAAATTGTGTTTATAATGATCCGGATGGAAGGGACCAGGCAGCATTTCATTTAATGGGAGTAGAAGGAGATCAGTTACTTGCTTATGCAAGAATATTACGTCCGGGGGCTGTGTATGCTGATCCGGCAATCGGCCGAGTTGTTACATCTTCGTCAAAAAGAAAGATTGGTCTTGGTAGAGAATTAATGAACCAATCAATCAAATGTTGCGAAAAACTCTTTGGCAAAACAGCTATTACTTTAAGTGCACAGGTTTACCTCAAAAACTTCTACCAGTCGCTTAGCTTTTCCGCGGTGGGGGAAGAATATCTGGATGATGGAATACCGCATGTCGAAATGAGGAGAAAAGCTTCTTCGTAAAAACCCCGGTAAAAAAACACCTTATTGCTATTGCAATAAAAATACCCGCTATTCGTCATTGATTGGTAGGAATTTATTTTCTACTTTAGTCACCAGTCCAAATCCTGATTTCGGAATTAAGAATTCCGGCGAAAAACACAAATCTGGTATCTATGAGAGCAATTGTACATTCAATGCGTACTTTATGTACGGCTTTATTACTGTCTCTGTCACTTTGGTCCAATTCACAATCCATATCTTTTAAAGATGGGAAATATGAACTGGGACTCGGTCTTGGTCCATCATTTTTTCTGGGCGACCTGGGCGGGGCCCGTGGAATCGGTAAACCATTTATTGCCGATGTAGACATCCCGCTCACAAAATTTTCAAAAGGCCTATACTTTAATTTTTATCCGTCAGAATGGCTTGGTTTAAGACTTGCCTTCAATCAATCATTTCTTGAGGGAAGTGATGATGAAGTGGATCTTGCCGGCGGTCGTGAGTTTTCAAGATGGCGTCGCAATCTTTACTTCCAGTCTAAAGTCACAGAACTTTACTTCGGCTTTGAATTTTATCCAACAGTTTTCATGGAAACTTATGAGGGTCTGGAGGGTAAATTCAGACCATATGGCATCGCAGGTATCGGGGCCTTTCGTTTTAATCCCAAGGGCTATTATTATCCCGATCCAAATAATCTGAGTTCAAAACAATTGGTAGAATTAAGGCCGCTTCGACTTGAAGGACAAGGCATGTCCCAGTATCCCGATAGGAAAGAGTATAACTTAACCCAACTTGAAATTCCAATGGGTGCCGGTTTTAAATATTTTATTAAAGAAAATTTTTATATCGGTTTAGAGATATTGCATCGCAAAACATTTACAGATTATATTGATGATGTAAGTACAAAGTATGTTGACCCCATTTATTTTTCACAATACCTGGCTCCGGCAGATGTACCCATCGCATACCAATTACACAATCGTGAGCCTTTCCGCAATATTACAAGGCCAACTATTGGCAGACAACGCGGCGATCCCAAAGAAATGGATTCATATTTCTCGGGAATGATCCGTTTCGGTTGGAGGCTGAATGGAAACAACTCGCCAAATAAAAGAGCCTTGCGGCAGTTGCGATGTCCGCTCTACTTTTGATCCGTCACCAATCCGAACCCAATATGAAAACAAACTCTACGCTATCTTACTTAAGAAAAATATCTCTTTTTTCCAGCCTGACATTATTACTGGGCTCGGCCCAGTCATGCGCAGTAACCGAAAATACCGGGACTGCAACGGCTAAAAAAACAAAGACATCAAAAAAAGAAAAAGAGGTTAAAATCTATCCGGACATGCTGAATAGATCGCTGCATGTAAAAAATATAGAAAAAGTGAAGATTGATTTTTTTGTATTTGATACGGATGGAACGATCATGGTTCATTATAAAATGAATGAAAAAGATCATAAAAAAATAGATGGCCTGGAAAAGGGAATTTATACCTACCAGGTATTTAAAAATGATGAGATGAGCGAGTCCGGAAAAATTATTATTAAATAGTTCTTTACAATATTTAAGGCAGTTCCAATAAGGGCAGCGGGCTCTATAA
>CBFGXP010000265.1:0-4858 GCA_965652775.1 uncultured bacterium | reverse complement strand
GTCAAATCAAGGGGAAACCCATAAGTATCCTGTAATTTAAATGCCAGCTGACCATTGATTTCTCCCAACGCTTTTTTTAAACTTTCAGGGGAAACTTTCATTTGCTCCTGTAACTTTTTTCCTTCCTCGTTGATCAGATCCTGCAAAGGCAAAAAGGAGTTATTCAATGATTCCCGGATCCTTTTGATCACATCTGCAGAAATGGAACCCGGAACTATTTTTTGCAAATTGGTATTAAATGCGTCCAACACACTTGAATTAAAAAGTTTGATCCCGGCCTCCAATGTTTTTAGAAAAGCATCCTCTTCTTCTTTCACAACTTTTGTTATAAAGTCTGTTTGCTTATATAATTCCGGAAAAACTTTTTCAAACTGCTTTGCTAATACAGGTATTAATTGATGTAACAGCGGCTGTTTATAATCCAAATACGAATAATAGTAACGAACTGCTCGACGAAGTATTCTTCTTATCACATATCCAGCTCCTGTATTGGAAGGCAATTGTCCATCTGCAATTGTAAATGCAATTGCGCGTATATGATCGGCAATAACACGAAAAGCTATGCTTTCTTTATCATCAACTGACTTATATACTTTATTTACTTTTTTACTTATTTCAGCGATCGTTCCCGTAAACACATCCGTATCATAATTACTCTGCTTTCCCTGTACCACCCTTACCAATCTTTCCAGGCCCATGCCTGTATCGACATGTTTTGCGGGTAATGATTCAAGACTCCCGTCTTTTAAACGATTGAATTGAATAAACACATTATTCCATATCTCCATCACCACCCCGGTCTCATCATTGTTCACCAAAGAATGCCCGTCATTATTTGCTTCCGGCCGGGCATCATAATGTATCTCTGTGCACGGCCCACAAGGACCGGTATCTCCCATTTCCCAAAAATTATCTTTCTTGTTTCCATTTAATATCCTGTCTTCTGGTATCCATTTTTTCCATTCATTGTATGCTTCTTCATCCCTTGGTAAGCCTTCTTTTTCATCTCCCTCAAAAATGGTGACATATAACCTGTCTTTGTCAAGGCCATACACACTTGTCAATAATTCCCAGCTCCATTCGATCGCCTCTTTTTTAAAATAATCGCCAAAGCTCCAGTTACCCAGCATTTCAAACATGGTGTGATGATATGTATCCACTCCCACTTCTTCCAGGTCATTATGTTTACCGCTTACACGCAAACATTTTTGTGTATCGGCAATGCGTTTATGTGGCGCCGGTTTATTTCCCAAAAAATAATCCTTGAACTGGTTCATGCCGGCATTGGTGAACATTAGTGTCGGGTCATTTTTTACCACGATCGGTGCAGAGGGTACGATCACATGTCCTTTCGATGCAAAAAAATCCAGAAACTTTTGCCGTATTTCACCACTGGTCATCATAAATAATTAGGTTGATTTTTGCAATTGAGAAGACTATATTTGTCTTCCCTGCAAAAGTGGCCAAAGGTAATGATAAGCCGTGAGTTGAGTAGTAGAAACCGGTTGCTTCCAGGTTGCTGATCGTAAAACCAATTATCCGGTACCCAACCAAGACGGCCAGGGTTATGAAAAAAATCAAATACTATTACAATACGCATACGCTCCGGTATGAAAAACTGGAAACTCCCCTGCGTGTAAAACTGCTGCGTGTATTTGGTTTTATTGCCGCCGCTCTTGTTACCGCTTCCATCATTTCTTTACTGGCATTCCGGTTCATTGGTTCACCCAACGAAAAATTGCTTCGTGCAGAAAACGAAAGGATGAAAGACCGGTATCGTACACTAAGCAAGCAAACCACTAAGATAGAACAACAGATGAAAGAGCTTGAGACCAGGGATAATGAAGTATATCGCTCAATTTTTGAAGCGACCCCAATACCTGACAGTGCAAGATTAAAACAACTGGAAACAGAACAACAGATAGCCAGGGTGGAAGGAATGGAACAAAACGATCTGATCAATTCCATTATCACGTCACTAAATAATATGGGCAGCAGGATAAATGCTCAAAAGGCATCTTACAAAGATTTGACCGGGATGATAAATAATAAAGAAAAATTGCTGGCAGCCACGCCGGCCATTCAACCGGTAAGCAACACAGATCTCAAACGAATAGCCTCTGGTTATGGTTATCGGATAGACCCCGTATATAAAACTGTAAAGCTTCACCCCGGGCTTGACTTCAGCGCCCCCGCGGGCACACCGATATATGCAACCGCTGATGGTTCAATCGAAGTTGCCGGTAATCGTGGCGATGGTTATGGTAACTGTGTTATCATTAATCATGGTTATGGTTATAAAACTTTATATGGACACATGTTTCGGATTAAGGCAAGGGGTGGCCAAAGGGTGAAACGTGGTGAAGTGATCGGTTATGTAGGCAGTACCGGCAAAAGTACAGGGCCGCATTGTCACTATGAAGTGATCAAGAACGGAAACAAGATCGACCCCATTTATTTCTTTTATAATGATCTTACACCAGAGCAATTCGATCGACTGCTGAAACTTGCTGCTGCATCGAACCAGAGTCTTGACTAAGTCAGAAACTCAAAAGTCAAAAGTTAAAATTCAAAAAGCTATACGCTGAACTCCGAACTATAGACTCAGAACTTTACTGATTGGCCCAACTTTTCCACACCTGTTAACATCGTTGTCCGGGCAGCTCGGGACACACTTCGACGTCCTTATCTTTACTGAACTATGGGTAAACCACTTTCACAAATAACTTTTGATTTTTCGTCGGAAGAAGAAAAAGATGTAAAGATCACCGGGCATGAAATGCCGGAACAGCAGGAAAATGTAGAACAGGCCGATGCTGCGGCGCCAGATGCTGTAACTGCTGTTGTTGAAGCACTGGAGAAAAGAAGATCACCCCGTGGCCGGTTATCACTGAAAGAAATTCATTTGAATGCTGACCTGATCCAGATCCCTCCTGATGAAATTCTTTTTCAAAAACAATACTATTCCATTGGTGAAGTATCCAAGTGGTTTAGAGTAAATCAATCATTGATACGCTATTGGGAAACTGAATTTGATATCCTTGAACCAAGAAAAAATCGCAAAGGCGACCGCTTCTTCCGCCCAATCGATATTAAGAATCTTGTTTTGATCCATGACCTGCTTCGTCGCCGCAAATTCACCATTGAAGGCGCCAAAGAATTTTTAAAGAAGAATAAAAAAGCAGATGAAAAATTTAAGATGATACAATCGCTTGAAAAGATCAAATCATTCTTTAATGAGTTGAAGGCAAGTTTAGGTTAAATCATTGCTCAAGTTTCCCTGAAATCTTTATATCACTGCTGGCGCCAGCGAGTTCAATTTTCATTTCTTCCATCAGCTTCAAAATTTCAAAATTCTTTTGCTGCTTCAGCTTATTAAATTCACCGACAGAAACCGGTGCAGTAAAGAAATCAATATTTATCACGAATGAATTTGATCTTATTTCTAATAGGAAAACCGAAGACTCTTCAATTTGCGGGTGGTTCAACCTGGCTCGTATCATTTCAATGAACTTATTCAAAGTCTCTGAAGGAACATCTACACCAACTTCCAACTTTATTTCTGCTTTACGTTGTGTACGTAACGAAAGATTCTCCAGTATGCTATCCACCATTTGTTTGTTAGGCACCGAAACATAGGTTTTCTGATCGGTTCTTATTCTTGTGCTTCGCAAACCGATCTTTTCTACTGTGCCAGTCACCTGCTGCACATGAACAACATCACCAGCTGAAAATGGCTTGTCAACAAATATGATAAATGAAGCGATAAGGTTTTCCAGGCTCTCTCTAAGCGCCAATGCAATTGCGGCCGTTGCGATGCTTAATCCTGTTATGAGGCTACTGATATTAAGACCAAATCCTGCTTTCAGTATGATCAAGATCCCTATGATTCCAATAATAACTTTAAAAAAATCTTTGAAAAAAATGATTAGCTGGTTATCGGCCTGGCTTGGCGTCAGGTCAGCTTTCTTTTCCAGGATCAGCGCAATAAAATCGATCATTCGCAACAATAACCAGATAAATGAAACGACAAGAATGATGGTGCCAATGGTGTGGATGATCTGCTTTGTAGAATATCCATACACCTCTTCTTCAAATTGAGCAGGGAAAGTGAGTTTATGCAAGGCAAGTATCGACACCCATATTAATAAGAACCATCCAAGCGGTTGCGTGATAAGATCAGAAAAGGATTTTTTGTCAACGCCCCTGAATACATTTTTTACCAATGCATAAATAAGCCCCGCAAGATACCGTGAAAGAAACCTCTTTAAAATGAGAACAAAAAGAATAACACCAGCTACGTTCAAATAATGCCTGACGGGGTTATCAAGAAATATTTTATCCAGAAAATCATTCATCCTGCAAAAATAACCAAGAATAGACCTTAACGAAGCTGGTAAATATCGAGTTCGTCTTTTTTTAATGCATATGCTTTTGTTGCAGTGAAGAGGATGGCTTGCGCATTTCTGAAAGCTTCCGGCAATTTTACTTCCTGCAGCATCAGATTTGAAGGGTGGTAACGCATTAATGAATCATGACGGGTCCCGGTAATAAATTTGCCAATTGCTTTAAAATTATCATAACCGGTAAAGGAAAATATATTTTTCAATGCGCCATAATAATCGAAAACATATACTCCTTTATTCTTATCGTATAAATATAAAAAACCATCCTGGTCCGAGATCGAATTAAAAGAAAATGCTTCACCAAAAAGCTGCCTGAAATCAGTGGTTGCAAAAAGTAATTTGCCATTTTCATCTATCTTTTTAAGCTTATGCTCAAACTCATCATATAGCCATATCTGATTATCATAAGACAAACATACTGCCTGCACCTGGAAAATATCATGTTTACGAAG
>CBFGXP010000264.1:0-4866 GCA_965652775.1 uncultured bacterium | reverse complement strand
CAGTAAAAGATGAAGTAAAAAAATGGAGCAGTTTTGCTCTTTTGCAATCCATTAACGGAGATTATGTTTGTACCAGAAGTTGATTGGTAAGGTTACTGCATCCAATATCCAATGTCCAAAACCGTCCAGAAGTTCTTAATCCAAATCCTGATAAAACCAAAGTAAAATCCGTATCAATCAACTTTCTTCTTATTCTTATTCATATGAAAATTCAGGGACCCGTTTTAATCCAGGGCCTGATGAAAAACCAAAATCGAAGATCCCGTATCCGTTGAAACTCTTTAAGGTTAATTGAGCTTGAAAAAAATTATCCTCCGCCTTCTGAGACGGGGGATTTTTTATTTAATGTTCCGGCAAATGCGGTTTTGTGCCGATTATTAAATCTATCTCTTTCATAATTTCTCCATCAAGTTTTGGATATAGTTCAAGTGCGGTAAGATTTTGTTCCAATTGTTCCCTTTTTGTTGCACCCAGTATTGCCGTAGTTACATTTTGATTTGCGATACACCAGGCAATTGATAAAGTGGCAAGGTTGGTTCCTAAGCTATCTGATACTCCTTTTAATTTCCTTACTTTTTCAATCTTTTCATTGATTACAATTTTTTCTTTCAGCCATTCAAAACCGGGTATGCTCATCCTAGAATCTTCCGGGATCCCATCATTATATTTTCCTGTAAGCAAACCGCTGGCTAACGGACTCCAGATCGTTGTCCCGAGGCCAATATCCCTGAAAATTTTCAGGTATTCATTTTCCATTTTTTGCCGGTGAAATAAATTATACTCCGGTTGCTCCACTGACGGACCGATCAAATGATATTTTTCTGCAACCATATGTGCTTCCATGATCTCCTGTGCACTCCACTCGCTGGTACCCCAGTATAATATTTTCCCCTGTTGAATTAAAATATTCATCGTCCATACCACTTCATCCATTGGTACGGCTTTATCCGGCCGGTGACAAAAATACAGATCGAGATAATCCAGTTGCATTCTATGCAATGCTTCATGACAAGCCTCAACAAGATGTTTTCTGCTCAATCCTTTTTGAGTAGGCTTGTTATCCGGACCATGCCAGCCCCAAAACGCCTTGCTGCTAACTGTAAACGAAGTACGATCCCATTTTTTAGTTTTTAAAACCCTTCCCATCATCTTTTCACTTTCACCACGACTGTAAACTTCAGCGTTATCAAAGAAATTTACGCCGTTATCATAGGCAATACCCATCATTTCATCTGCTTTGCTATCATCAAGCTGTTTATGAAACGTAACCCAACTGCCGTAAGAAAGTACACTAAGCTGTAACCCGGATTTACCCATGCGACGATATTCCATAAAAGATGTTTGAGGGACCGAAGTTCGATGTTTGAAATTGAGGGAAAAAATTATTGAGATAGTGTGCCTTCTTTTACATTAAAAGGACCGGTCGGATATTTGAATTGAATAATTTTTAGATCCTGCGTAGCCTCCAATCCCTGGTTACCGGTAATGTGCTTGTCTTTTCCGTCAAGCCTTGCGGGTTTGTCAGTATAAAATTTTTGCAAGTTCTGATCCCACCAAAGCTCGGGAGTACGCAATGTGTCGCCTTCATTGTTGATAACAGTTACATTATCACGAAGGAAAACTTTATTGAGGTTATCGTAATAAATGCCATAGTTAGCAGTCAGCCAACTTTCCACTCTTACGCTATCATCATAAAAATCCACATGAAGTGTATTTGGAAATTCAGTATAGACGGTGTCTTTTTGATATCGATACATTAATGGAGCCGTAAGCTTCGCTTTCATCACACCAGACTGACTGAGATAACTCTCAACGGTTTTTGCTTCTTCTTTTAGCTCCGCTTTTTTTGTCCAGTTTTCAATTTCCTTAGGATCATTTTCACACGAAGTAAAGAGGAAAGACACAAGGAACAAGGTACAAGATACAAGTAATGCTGAATAGCGATATGGAAGTACAAGAGTGCGTCGCAAGAAAAGCCCAATGGTTGCAATTAAGCCCGGTGCAAAAAAAAAAGTTCTCCTTATTATAAGAGTCTGCGAATATGTTATAATATTTTTTCATGCAGACATTATGCCCGGTCAGGGGTTTGGGGTTAATCGTATTTCCGCTTGGTAAACCAAAGATCGCTTAAAGTAAATCCAACTGAAACCCTGAATTGATTTTCACTGATAGGGTTATCATTATTTCCTCTTTTTATATATTCAAGGGAAACATTGACAATGGAATATTGTGTACGGAACCTGCGGGATGCATCTTTGAGATTGGCGATAGGTAAACTAACGCCTGCAGTTATACCCCACCAGGACAATTTTTTCTTATCTATATAAACATAGTCATCGCCAAAAAACGCACCCGCACGATACGCTACGAGGCTTGGATAATTTTCTTTTAATCTTGGTCTGAGTTGACCTCCGATCTTCACTTGCCAATTACTGCGTACCTCATCCGTTTGCCCGTTGAAACGATAGCTATCCCAATCAGTGCTCACAAAATCCATTCCTATGAGCCAACCAGTTTTTTTAACATCGGGCAATTGTTCAATGATAAAACCGCCACCTAAACTTGCAGGATATTCCAAATGTCCTTTGACACCGAGTTGTTCATATACGCTGTCAAGACGAAGCTGGCTACCATCACTTGGATCTGTGAAAAAAGATTCCCTGATCACGTCGCTTTTTGTATCAAGCGTTTGCTGAATATTACCGGAAGCTCCTAATTGTATGTATCTTGTTTTGTCAGCGCTCAGATCAATGCGATATTGAATACCAGCGTCAAAAACTATTCCTCCAAAATTCGATTTGGTCTGATGATTTGAATTGCCATAAGCGATAGTATCAGTAATCAACACCCTGCGGCTGCTATAGTCTTTTCTGCCAAACAAAAATCCTGCATTTATGCCAATACTTAAATTGCCGAAGGCAAAACCCGTACCCGTATTAAAGAGAAAGGAACCACCATCGCCGTAAAATTGTGTTTTTGCACTATCGATCATTACACCGGTGTTGGGATCATATAATCTTTCGTTCCTGTCAATTTTATAATTGATGGTGCTAAGTGGCCGCAATCCAAGTACCAATCCCCAGTTCTTTTTTATTGGTACACCAATTTGCAAATAAGAAAAATAACCGTTTGCTGCGGTAAAGCTTTGAGGACTGTTTGCTTCACGTAAAGTTCTACTGGTGAAGTTTACTCCAACATCGAGCAGCATCCTTCCATAAGTCAATTTTTTTGTGTTGGCTTCTTTGATCGCATAAAAACGGGAATAAGATGCGGGGTTTGAAAAATTTATTGAAGGATAATATTTACCTGCTCTTGGATCAGAAAGTCCTGTTATCGGCTGATCAGAATATGCGGCACTAAGCCCCGCCATACCGCGGTTATAAATATTTGTATTCGGAGCCAGGTCGCCAAGACCATAACGGGAATAAGGTGAATTGTCCTGCGCACTCAGAAAGCCATTAGCAATTAGCTGTAAGCTACAAGCAAAAAATGCGTATTGAAAAAATCTTGATGACAGTTTAAAACCTGACAGTTTTCGTTGAAGATTGAACATTTAAAGTTGAGCATTTAGTCCCGGAAAATCCCCCTAACTCCTTGTTTATCTTACTGGTTATTCACTTCGCTAACGGCATAAAGCCCTTTGAAGATCAGTTCGGGGTCTGCAAATATCTGGTTTTTAAGATGGGGAGCCAAATAGACTAAATCACCCCCGGTTAAATGGACGTTAAAGTTCCCGTATCTTTCTTTGTATGCGTTGATAAATCCATCAATCTCATTTGCCATTCCCATCACTACTCCGCTCAAAATATTAGTTACCGTATCATAGCCAACCAATGGCACATTACCATCCGGTTTTACAATCGGCAATTTCGCCGTGAATTGGTTCAATGACTTCATTCGCATTTCCATACCCGGAGAAATGCCACCACCTAAAAATTCATGATCAGCATTAATAAAATTATAAGTAATGCAACTTCCCATTCCAATCACGAGATTATGCTGCTTTGGAAAAAAATAAACTGCTGCAGCAGATAACGCAAGCCGGTCCGCTCCGATGGTTTCAGGTTTTCCTACGGGCGTTGTAAAAGGAAGTCTTGAAAGATGGTTGAGCTTATGAAATTTAGTTTTTGATGAAAGGAGATTTTCAATTTCAGGATCGTGATCTATAACAGAAGAAAGAATTGTTTTCTGTATATCAAAGTTTTTCAAAACAGATCCAATAATTTCTACGCCATCATTTTCAAATATGAATATCTCGATCAATTTTGAGTTTTGAAAAAGAGCAGCCTTTAATCTTGTATTTCCAAAGTCGAAGCAAAGTGTGTTCATTAGTGGTGGTGATTACAATTCAAACTGGAAACCAGATAAATTCTTAAAATGGCCGTTGTGCTTTATTTTTTCCCTCAACCCTTCCATCTCCGCCACTAACGGTAATACCTTCGTTAAATGTCGTTTCAAATATTCCTGCCGCTGCAATTCATCGAAAAGCCCGAGCAACTCATACTCCTCCTGCATAGTAAGCCCCACATGATGTGCCACTTCATACGTTTTTAATTCTTCATCTGGTTTTTTAAAATCTTTTGACACATTTAGCAATTTGTGCAGTTCGCGAATGCCGTTCATTACTCTTCGCATTAGTTCAATATCTCCCTGCTCTTTGTTATCAGGATAATTAACAATTGCGCCGCTGTAAAGTTTGTCCGGCACTTCTTTAATTATCTCCAGCATGCGAAAAACTTTTTCGCCTTTAGTTTTTATATCCATCTCACCATTGTCATAGGTTTTGCTGAGTTCAGTAACATTTACCAATGTTCCATTTTCCTGTAGTTTATTATCAACTACGGCAGGTATGCCAAAGGGTTTTTT
>CBFGXP010000263.1:0-4869 GCA_965652775.1 uncultured bacterium | reverse complement strand
GAAATGAAATCCATTTTTTTCCTGAACTCAAATTCGGCTCCAAATGCAGTAGCCATATTTGTGTTGTTTACATTAAAAGTATTTGTAGCCGGACCGGTGCGGTTAAAATAATATTCGATAGGATCATCAAAATGTTTGAAGAAGACACCTACAGTGATTAACTCGCCGCTGCGAGGGTATACTTCATAACGCAGATCGGCGTTTGTGACCTTTGTTCTTCTTACCTTATTATTACCAACTACCTGGGCATTTAATTCAAAATCATAAAAAGCAAACGGGCTTAATTCACGAAACTCGGGACGCACTACGGTTTGGCTGCCACTAAGCCGGAGATTGACTTTATCATTCGGTTTGAAAGTAATATTTACTCCCGGTAAAAAGTCAGTAACTCTTGAATGAACGTGTCGGGGATCCGATGTTTTCACACTACCAACCAACTGATCAAAATCTTCAACCCTTAGTCCCCAGATAACACGCAGCGATTTTGTGAACTGGTTATCAAACTGGATGTAACCGGCATTCATTATGGTATTAGCCATATAGCGAAATGCAATCCCATTCAATTCGCCAAACTGGATACCTGTATTCACGTCAGTAAAATTCTCCTGGGCGAATATTTTATCAGGTGGCAATAGCTTGATCGCGTTACTAAGCGTATTGAGAAAGAAAGGACGGCTGTCAAACAAGCGATCTTTTACCTGGAAAAGATAACCTCCTTTAATATTTTGAGTGTATCCCAGCCACTTGAATGTCTTTGTAACATCACCACCTGCATTGTAGATATAGTCATTTAAGAAACTATAAAAAATACTTCCGCTTTTCTGGCTGGCCCCGGCTGCAAGCAATGCATAATAAGGTGCACTGGGATTCGAACCATCCTGGGTATAAAATAGCCTGCGCTGATCGGGTATGTATTGATCCAATATATTAAATCCGCCATACCATTTGAAACGCATGCCCAGCTTGGAAATATTATGATCGCCAATTAACTGAGTATTGAAAAAAGTATTTTGTCTAAATCCAATTTCCTGGGCTATTACATTTTCACCATAACCCGGGCCAAGTATATAATCTTTTCCAACCCGACGAATGACAAAATCAGATGTGTTGACGTTGATCATATTCTTAAATGATACCCTGTTGTTTTTATCAAGCTGCATACTGAAATTCGCCAATGCACCGGCCAGTACATCTCTTGAATATTTTTCATTATGAAACTGAACCTCATGATCGCCCTGGCTATTTGCAATAATGGCATTGTCAAACTGAAGGCGACGATTGTTTTGATTATAAACGATTGCTAGCGTGCCGCCAACTTTCTTTTTAAAAAGCGTTCCTGTAAAACCGCCGTTTAACTGGAATGTATTGTTTAGTGGTGCGTTGCCTGCTGATGATGTCCATACATTGCGGAACTGCTTACCATATTCATTTAATTGTACAGGACTGAGTTCCGCCAAATTACTTTTTGTTGGAAAATTATCGGGCAATGCTCTTGTGCCATCATCAACTCCAAGCCAATCAAGCTTTCCACCTTGCGCCTGGTAAAAATCTTTGCCGACTGTTTGGCTGTTGAAACCTGTTCCTATTTGTATATTGAGAAAATCATCGCTGGGAATTTCTTTTGTTTGCACCTGTACAAGTCCACCCGCCCACTCACCCGGTAACTCTGGAACAAATGCTTTGTTCATTATGATATTATCGATAACAGCTGCGGGAAATAGATCAAAAGAAAATGTTTTGCGATCAGGTTCGGTGCTGCTTAACAAGATCCCATTCAGCATTGCCTGGTTGTAACGATCACTTAAACCCCGTACAATAAGATATTTTCCTTCCTGCACGGATGTACCAGGTATCCTTTTTAATACATCACCCGTATTTTTATCAGGCGAGCGGCGGATGGCTTCGGCTGAAATAACAGAAGCTACGGTATTAGTATTTTTCTGAAACTGTATCAGTGATGCTGCTGTTTCTTTTCTTGCCGAAGATGAAGTTGCTTTTACCACAACATCGGATAACGTATTTTTCGTGGACTCGTTTAGCAATACCTGCAGTTCATTCACCTGCCCATTTATGACTTCAACGTCTGAAATTGTCTTTCCTTCATAGTTTACCGATGAAATGACGAGTGTATATTTTTTGCCAGCAGAAAGTGAAAGAGAAAAATTTCCATCTACGTCAGAACTGGTCCCGGTATTTGAACCTTCAATTTGAATAGTGGCGCCAACAACAGGCTCATTCTTTTTATTAAGAATTTTCCCGTTAAGTTTCAGGGTTTGGGTAAAACCTAAAATGACAAAGCCAAAAAGGGCGGTAAGGGTCAGCAAGAGTCTTTTCATTGCGTTTAATTACAACGCAAAAGTGATACCCAGGCATGATGCCCACGTTAATCGCAGGTTATGGATTTATGACGACACCATTAACTTAATGTTAAGCGGCCTTAGAACCTGAATTGCAGGCGACAAGTGAGAATATTATCCTTTAAGTCTTCAGTATATCCCGGAATTTGTGTTTCTTCATTTTTTACCAGATCATAATAAAGAACAAGTTTGATCTGCGTATTGAAATGATAAACGTAACCCATTCCAAGAGTGGAAAATTTTATGTCAGCAACTGTAAGATTTGTGCCGGGTTTGCCGATCTCTTCTTTTTGAACGTCGGTGTTTGGGTCATACCAATCATATTTAAGAAGTAATTGGTGTTTAGAATTAATTATATTTTGAAGAAAATAAAAAAATGATCCATTGAAATGACGAACATAAGTTGGAAGAGGCTGTCCATTGGCACTGGGGATCGTGCCTGGATTGGAAGTTGATACAGCAGTTCCCGGTTGAGTTCCAAACCAATGCTCAGCTCTTAATTCAGTCTCACCCCAACCATGACGAATTTTGAATTGCATATCTCCTCCATAATAATGGCGCGGCGCGGAAGATCCAAGGTTCTCTATTGAAGAATCGACTACAAAGATCTTATCACCATTCGATGCTGTGCCGCTTTCATAAACATACTTTGTTCCATTCTGCCAGCCACCAAGCAGCAGAGATAAGCCTCCGCTTAATAGTAATTTTTTATTTAATGAATATGGTTTTATCGCTAACCGGCTAATGAAATCCTTATGATCATCAAAATCTGTTGTACCTGATAATCCCTGGCCATTAAAAAACCCTGCGTCAAATTTTACAAGCGACAACCGATGTGCTTTGTTCTGCGGTTCAAAAGAAATCATTACGCCCAGATCGCGTTCTGATGGCATGAGGATTTGTGACATCCTTCCTCTTTCAGGTGTTTCTCTCGCAGATGAACTCAGGTTTACTTCAAAACCAAAAGGCCTTGCAAACAAACCTGCTGTAACCGAAAAGTTATTTTTCTTAGTTTCAAATAACCGGGCATACATGTCTCTTACAATCACTCCTCTTTCAGTTGCATCGATTTGAAATGAAAATAATGCTTGCGGAAAATTTTCCTTTGATTTAATAAGGTAATCGATCCGGGCTCTTGCCCTGCGCAACATAAACCGCGTTTGTGAATGCTCTGAAAAATTTCCGCCTGCATATGAAGGTGCACCATCTGATTCCGCCACCTGGAACTGTGGCTGCATATAAGCCGATATGATAATATTCTCAAACCTTTTAATGATTGGTCGTACAGTGTCTTTGATAAAGAAAGAAGAATCAATATCAGTAAGATAACGTTGCGCATTAAGCTGATAACTTAAAATAAAAGCGAATGCCAGGAACATTGAACACCTTACCCAGCGCTTAACCATTGAATAATAATTTTTTAATCCACGGATCATAATGGGGTGCAAGTTAGCTTTAGCGATAAAAAGAGTTTATTACCCGCTGTTTAAGAAATCGTTACTTCTATATTAAGTTTATATTAATTCTGGTTTTAACCCGGTTAGCGTTTGGCTGACCGGGTATCTTCGTAAGCTATAAAAAATTACTATGGCAGGTTTAAATTCAATAATGAAACTCTTTGTTCCTAAAAACAGGGTGTTTTATGATCTGTTCGAAAAGGTGGCTACTAACTCAGCGTTAATGGGAAATAAGCTACGGGCCCTTGTGTCGGAGCCAGACTTTGATAAAAGAACGGCGATCATTAACCAGATCGAAGACCTGGAACATGCAAATGATGAATTGACCCATAATATTTTTACAGAACTGGGTAGAAACTTTATCACGCCGTTTGACCGGGAAGATATCCATTACCTCGCTACATCACTTGATGATATCGCAGATACGATCTATGCGGCTGCAAAAAAGATCAATTTTTATAAAGTGAATCCAAATGATCTTGGTATACAAAAATTAGCCGAGATCATTGATCAAAGCGCCGGTTTGGTTAAGAATGCGGTTATTACCCTCAGGGATATGAAGAATTTGCGCCAGGTAACTGAATCGCTTGTCAAGATCAATAGCCTTGAAAACCAGGCTGACGATGTGTTTGACATGAGTATTGAACGTTTATTTGAAACAGAGCCTGATGCAAAAGAGGTAATTAAGAAAAGAGAGATCTATACCGTAATGGAAATTGCAACAGATAAATGTGAGGATGCTGCAAATGTGATCGAATCAATCATTATTAAATACGCTTGATAAAATTTGATGTGATAATGTGCGAGTTTGCCAGTGTGAGCCAAAAGTTTTGCATTTTTATCAGCACATCAGCAAATCAGCCAATCAGCAAATTAATTTCTTATGACCACCTTTTTGATCGTTATTATAGCACTGGCACTGATATTTGATTTTATTAATGGCTTTCATGATGCGGCAAATTCAATAGCGACAGTTGTATCCACAAAAGTATTAACCCCATTTCAAGCTGTATTGTGGGCGGCTATTTTCAATTTTATTGCTTTTTTTATTTTTA
>CBFGXP010000262.1:0-4874 GCA_965652775.1 uncultured bacterium | reverse complement strand
TGGCACGTTTTTTAAAAAGCTGTAACAAGGCTTTTGAGTTATATAATTTCAGGAACGCAACAGAAACCCCGGATCATCTTTACATTAAAACCGGCTATGAACAGGTAAAAGTTATGTATGATGATATCTGCTATGTAGAAGCCACTGGTAACTACGTAACCTTTGTTTTAAAAGATAAAAACATCTTGTCTCGCAGCACGTTTATGGAAGCAATTAATTTGCTTCCGCAAGAGAAATTCGTGCGGGTTCACCGGTCCTATGTTGTTGCGGTAAATAAAATTGATAAAGTAGAAAGGAACCAGGTAACGGTCAACAAAGCTGTTATTCCTGTAAGTGAAGCCTATAATGATAACCTTATGGCAGCATTGAAAAAATAATTGCTTAGATCACATTCTAACGATCAATCTCAATTCAGCAACACTGTTGTCCAGGAATTCGAATTTTTCATGAGAAGAACCTCAACGGCAAACCCTACGCAACGAAAGAAATTTAAATAAGAATCCCGCCTCGTTTGGCGGGATGACCTTAAAGAATCGCAAATGGATGATTAAATCCATCATCGTCATTTCTTTTCCACCACGACATCCATTGTTTGAGTTTTTCCACTGTCTTTGTCAAACGAACGACTACCAGGTTCTTTTTCATAGTTTATTCATTTGAAGGGTTAACAATTATTTTTTAAAAAAAGCCCCACCGACAAATTAATGAAGATGGGGCTTCTATTTTTTTTCGCCCTTTCGCATTTATAAATCTTAGTAATCCATTCCACCCATACCAGGAGCACCATGCGCATGCGCTGGTTCTTCTTTCTTCGGCTTGTCAGCAATTACACACTCAGTTGTGAGCAACATACCCGCAATTGAAGCTGCATTTTCCAAAGCAACACGGGTAACCTTAGTTGGGTCTATTACGCCAGCTGCAATAAGCTTCTCGTATTCTTCAGTTCTTGCATTGAAACCAAAATCACCTTTTCCTTCTTTTACTTTTTGTACAACAATAGAACCTTCAATACCTGCATTCTCTACGATCTGGCGAAGTGGCTCTTCCAAAGCTCTTTTCACTATTAAAATACCAGTCGCCTCATCTTCATTGCTGCCTTTCATTTTATCAATAGCATCAATAGCACGAATAAAAGCTACACCACCACCAGGAACGATACCTTCTTCGATAGCAGCTCTTGTTGCATGCAAAGCATCATCAACACGGTCTTTCTTCTCTTTCATCTCCATCTCAGTAGCTGCACCCACTTGTAATACAGCAACACCACCACTTAATTTAGCGAGACGCTCCTGTAATTTTTCTTTATCGTAGTCAGAAGTTGTTACTTCGATCTGTGATTTAATTTGATTAATACGTGCAACGATATCAGCTTTCTTTCCTTTACCATCAACGATGGTAGTATTGTCCTTATCGATCACTACCCTGTCAGCCTTACCGAGGTAAGAAAGGTCGGCGTTCTCCAGTTTATAACCTTGCTCTTCGCTAATTACAAGACCTGCAGTCAGGATCGCAATATCCTGAAGCATTTCTTTTCTGCGATCGCCAAAGCCCGGAGCTTTAACTGCAGCTACCTTTAAAGTGCCGCGGAGTTTGTTTACAACCAATGTTGCTAAAGCTTCGCCTTCAAGGTCTTCGGCAATGATCAAAAGCGGAGCACCTTGCTGAGCCACTTTCTCCAGGATATGAAGAATGTCTTTCATATTGCTCACCTTTTTATCATAGATCATGATATAAGGATTTTCAAGCTCAGCTTCCATTTTCTCGCTGTTTGTAACGAAATATGGAGAAATATAGCCACGGTCAAACTGCATACCTTCTACCACTTCAACAGTTGTTTCAATTCCACGAGCTTCCTCAACAGTAATAACACCATCTTTCGTAACTTTTGTCATTGCTTCAGCAATCAATTTTCCGATAGCTGCATCATTATTAGCTGAAATAGAAGCCACCTGTTCGATCTTCTTGCTGTCATTACCTACTTTCTGAGATTGTGCAGCAAGGCTTTCCACTACGGATCTTACTGCCTTATCAATACCACGTTTCAGATCCATTGGGTTAGCGCCGGCAGCTACGTTCTTTAACCCTTCAGTAATGATTGATTGTGCAAGAACAGTTGCTGTTGTAGTACCATCACCAGCTACATCAGAAGTTTTGCTGGCTACTTCTTTCACCATTTGAGCTCCCATATTTTCAATAGGATCTTCCAGTTCGATTTCTTTTGCAACGGTAACACCGTCTTTAGTTACACCCGGAGCACCGAATTTTTTTTCAATAACCACATTGCGGCCTTTAGGACCAAGGGTTACTTTCACTGCATTTGCCAGGATATCAACACCCCTTTTCATTTTGTTGCGGGCATCGGTATTGAAGAAAAGTTGTTTTGCCATATTTAATAAATTAAAAAATTAAAGAATGAAAGCAAGAAGTCTGTTTTGACTTTTTACTTTTGAATTTTGACTTATACGATTGCGAGGATATCGCTTTCTCTCATGATCAGCAGATCATCGCTGTCAATTTGAATTTCTGTACCTGCATACTTACCATAAAGAACCGTGTCGCCAGCTTTCACTGACATTGGTTCATCTTTTTTGCCAGGTCCGGCAGCGATAACTACGCCACGTTGCGGCTTTTCCTTTGCAGTGTCTGGAATGATGATCCCACCGGCAGTTTTCTCCTCAGCAGGAGCCGGTTTCACAATTACCCTGTCGTGAAGCGGGGTAACACTTAACTTTTTAGCCATAGTTGTATTGATTTTTGTGTTTTTGTGTCCAAGAAATTTGGGACGGCGAAGGTACAGGAAATACTGTGCCGCCTGTGCCGAAACGGAAAAATTTTCAGGTTTAATGGACAAACCGCTGATGAGGGATTTAATAAGGGTAAAAAATTCAGTTTCCTCGTGTCAATTTTTCACTTTTCGAGGGTTTCTACCAGGCTTATCGGCCAAATTGTTTTATGATCGCTCCTGCAGTCGAAATGTAATGCCCGCCAAACAAAATGGCATGAATGAGTAACGGATAAAGTTGTGCGATTGGCAATCGCCTTTCCCAGTTTGTTTCTAATGGATAAGTTTCATTATAAGCGTTATAAAAGCGCTGATCGAAGCCACCAAAAAGCTTCGTCATTCCGATGTCCATTTCACGATGACCAAAATAAACAGCGGGATCGAATATGGCGGCATCACCTGGCGAGGCGATCAAAAAATTTCCAGCCCAGAGATCGCCATGTAACAAAGAAGGAAGCTCGGCAGGGAATATTTCTTTTAGATTTTTGCAGAGTGAATTTGCATTGTCCACATCCTTTGAAGAAAAACTACCGGCATCAAATAAAATTCTTACCAATGGTATTATTCTGGATTCCGAATAAAATGAATGCCATTCATTGTGTGAAGTATTAGTTTGTCTAACACTTCCAATATAGTTGTCTTCATTTAATCCAAAATATGATTGCGGTTGCTTATGCATCATTGCCAGGCCTGAGCCAAAATCTTCCCACATCCTGGTTTTTGCTGCGGTTTTTTCCAACCAATCCATTAATAAATATTGTCGACCATCACATACACCCGTTTTGATAACTTTTGGAATAATCAGTGTGCAATGTTTACGCAGCAGATCAAGACCAGTTGCTTCTTTTTGAAACATGCCTGGGTACCTGATTTCGTCATTTACCTTTAAAAAATATTTTCCCTGTGAAGTAAATAAGCAGTAGGTCTCGTTTATATCACCACCATGTACCTGTTCATAACGATGAACATTCAGTCCGCAATCTTTAAAGATGTTTTGAAGTAATTGCACAGTAAAGAATAAGATGAGATTGCTTCGGCTTTGCCCCGCAACAAAAAACGGGCCCTGTAAAGAAGCCCGTTTCATTTAAATTTTTTTTCTTAGCTAAGATGCTTGGAAAGGATCTTAGCAAGATCAAACATTGAAACCTGGTCTTTTCCAAAGAGAGGTTTTAGTTTGTCATCAGCATTAATCATGCGCCTGTTGGCTTTGTCCTGGAGATTATTTGCTTTGATGTAATTCCAGATCTTTTTAACCGCTTCAGTGCGTGGAACGGCACTACCACCTATCACTCCAGACAATGTTGAACTTGGGGTCAACGCTTTCATGAAAGCAGCATTTGGTTTGCGGGCAGATTTCTTTTTAGGAGCAGCTTTTTTAGGAGCGGCTTTTTTAGCAGCTTTTTTAGGAGCAGCTTTCTTTGCAGCTTTCTTCGGAGCAGCTTTCTTTGCTGGTTTTTTTGCAGCCTTCTTCGCTGCTTTTTTCTTTGTTGCCATGATTTTTTGGATTTAAATTCTTAATGGGTTTTAGTCATTACTAGTACCAAATATATAGTTTTTTACATTCCACCAAATTGATTATAACTTTTTTCTATTCACATTTTCCCTCGGAGAATTTATAAAAACACTTCTTTTTCCCAATGAAAATCGGGATGGCATGTCGTTTTTTCCCAATAGAATAACATATTCAATGATGATTTTTTTTCATACCTGCACGAAATTGATCATGCATTAATTTCGAAATCATCCCTGGCATTTAACAAACATCTTTCGGCTAAGACCTTTACCCAATCAACGTTTTGCCGGGATGGACAGATTGGCTTCACTGATCTTATCGTAGACTTGCCCGTCAAAAAGCAAACTATGAAAGAGTGCCAATGAAAGGGTCGGCCAGTTAATGACACCGGATTTCATTGGAGAAATTCAATCGACCATTTGAGTTCGCTGAAATGTCAATAAAAAAATTTTCTGCTCCTCGTCAAAATAGCGGGTTTAAGTGGCCTGGTCCTTCATAATTCTTATTTTTACCGCCAATGTCCCTCCAGATCGCTTCACTTAATTCCGGCAGTAATGCCAACTGTTACTATATCGGTAA
>CBFGXP010000261.1:0-4881 GCA_965652775.1 uncultured bacterium | reverse complement strand
CTGATCTTACAATAATAAGATCCGGAGTCCACCCTAAAATCAAATTTACCATTGGCATCTGATGCAGTAGCAGCTGTTTGAACAGAATCTATCGAATTATATAGAATAATATTGGAATAAGTGATCGGCTTTCCTTTTTCATCAATCAAAACACCTCTTATAAAATATTTCTTATTCTCATCCGTTTGCGCTACTATTTGCATTGAGAAAAAAGCTTGTAATATTATTGCGGTGATCAGTTTCATTTATCCTAATTCAAATCTCGATAGCTGTTTTAAGGACGTGCAATTTACCCAATTTATATGACGAGATTTTTTGTAACCCGTCTGCGTTTATGAATAAAAATTATTTATTCTATATTTTGATAGCTTTTGGAAAGGGTTTTGCAGTATGGTTAAAAATCTAAGAGCATATGGCTTTGGCTGCAGGTCAATTTGCACAATTACAGCATTTTTTTAATCATTCTAAGTTTGAAGAATGTGGCGGCCTTATCACCGACCTCGACGGAACCGCCATACATGAGTTTGAGGGACGTTTCAGCATTCCCCAATCTGTTCAACTGGGATTGGATAAGATCTATGAGCTGGGCAGGCCGATCATATTGAATACACTTCGTTTTCCCTTATCCGTGATCCATACATTTGGTAAAGAATGGTATAAAATATCGAATGCTCCCATTCCGACTGTTCTAATGAATGGCAGCCAACTCGGTTATATCATGCAAAGCAAGGAGGGCAATTTTCTCTACAATGAAATAGCTGCCTTTCCCCTTGATGCAAATGAAATAGAAGGCGTTTTACAAATTATTACAAGCTTTATAAAGAATAATGATCTCGATCTGCTTGTTTTTTATTACCCGAGGGACTGGCAGCAAGGGGAAATAATCTGGACACCAGTAGTGGACAGGATTGATGCAGTTCAAAAAAAATATCGCAGTGCATCGAAAGTATATTCTTCTTCATTAGAAGACTTGCAACGTGATCTCCATGATCAGGAAATTTGTATGATCTTTTTACTGATCGATGTACCGCAGGATAGATTGATGGCTTACCAGCATACAAAAAGAAATAATTTTTTTACACACAAAGGAGTGGATAAAGATTTTGGCGCTCACCAAATAGCCAATCATCTGCAATTTGAATTAAAGCATTCAATTGGTGCCGGTGATTCTGAAATGGATAATTTCCTGCGTTCAGTAGGTTTGGCTATTCATGTAGGAAATCCGCTTCTTTCCTATGAAAGTCTCTTGCCCCCGGTAAAAGTGAAAAATTCTTCCGAATTTGGTGAATTACTTTTTGAATTGGCTGTCATGCAGCGCAATGTAATAGGTTAATTTAAATTATGCCCCGATATACAGCGTCGCAAATAAGAACAAAAAAACAAATGGCTAAAAAAGTGGTTGAACATCACTTTGGAAAGTCGCTAAAGAGCCTGGAATTTAATGCTGCAGGTAAAACTAATTTTGTTTTTAGTGCATTAACAAAAGATGGAAGCTTTATTGTAAAGATTGCAACTGCACGAACAAAATATAAGGATTTCCTCAAAGAGCAATGGGCAATCCAAAAAGCATTAGGTGCCGGTGTGCCTGTTCCTGAGATCTTAGAGGTCGGCGATGAGATAATACCACTCCCCTATATGCTCCAGCAAAAAGTAGAAGGAACTGAAGCAATTCATCATCCCGATCGGTTAGAGATTTTGCGTAAGCTTGGTAAGTATGCGAAGATCATTCATTCAATACCCACTGAAGGATTTGGTTCAGTATTCAATTGGTCGAGGAATAAACTATCCAGGAAGAAAACCTGGGTAACATTTTTAGAGGAAGAATTAAGGTTTGCTGAAGGTTTGAAATTTCTCGATGATAATTCTATTTTAACTAAAAAGAAAGTAAAACATCTTGCTGTCGAATTTGAACGAATAAAAAAGTGGAAGATCACGCCATCCCTTAATCATTGCGATCTGCGGCTAAAAAATGTCATCGTAAATGATGCAGGAGAGATAAAAGCGTTGATCGATTGGGAAAACTGCTCTTCGAATTGTGCACCCTATTGGGATCTTTCAATTGCGTTGCATGATCTGTCAATCGATGCCAAACAAAAATTCTTAGAGGGCTATGATCTCGATGTTGAAGAATTTAAGAAGAAAGCCTATTCACTCACAGCTTTTAATATCATAAATTATATACCCGACTTGCAAATAATGATCAATAAAAAAGATAAGAAAACACTGGAGCTCTATAAGCTCCGGCTTGACGGCTCATTAGACCTGTTCTCTCTCTAAACAACCTGGAGCGAAGCTTAAAATCTTTCAGCAATTATTTATAAATAAAAATATAGAGTTAATCTATATATTTAAGCCCTTAAAATACTGCTATGCTAAAGCTAATAAGTTCTATTTTTTTACTCTTATTATTCTTTCAAAACTTCGGACAACAAAAGTTAGACAAATTAACTGTAGAAAAGATCATGAGCGATCCAAAGTGGATGGGCACCTCCCCTTCCAATATTCAATGGAGCAATGATGGAAAATTTATTTATTTTAACTGGAATCCTGAAAAAGGCTTGTCAGATTCGGTTTATTACATAACATTAAGTAATAAAACTCCAACCAAAGCCACACCAACAGAGATACAAAGCTTTCGTGCCACAGGAAACCACACCTATAATGCAACACGGTCTGCATATGTATATGCAAAAGACGGCGATATTTTTTATGTAGAATTAAAAACAGGCAAAACAAGACGCATCACCCAAACTGCAGATGCAGAAACGAATCCCCAATTTTCTTTCAATGATGCCAAAGTTGCGTACACCCGCAGCCCGAATTTATTTGTGTGGGATACAGCCACTGGGGAGACGATGCAGCTTGTCAACATGCATACTGGTAACCCACCGCCAAAAAGCAGCACGGCAAATCTTAGTCAGCAGGAAGAGTGGCTAAAGACAGACCAGCTGACTTATTTTGAAGTATTAAAAACAAGAAAAGAGAAAAGAGATAAAACTGAAGCTTACAATAAAACATTACCCAAAGCAAAAGAACTTCGAAACATTTATCTCGAAGAAAAAACATTACAGGGTCTTGGCTTAAGTCCCGACGGACGATTTATCCATTACCGTTTATTCAGAGCTGCTCCTGGAAAACCCACTATCGTTCCGAGTTATGTAACTGAAACAGGCTTTACAACAGATATTACAGCCCGTACAAAGGTTGGCGTGGTACCGGGCAATTCAGAATTTTTTATTTATGACAGGGAAAGAGATACTGTTTTTGCAATAAAGGTTGATTCAACTTTTCCCGGTATTCGGGACTTGCCTGACTATGTAAAAGACTATCCAAAAATCCTTGAACAAAAAACAAAAAAACCAACTAACAGGACAGTAACTTTTAATTCAATTGCCTGGTCGCCCCGCGGAGCAAATGCAGTTGTTGAGATACGATCAACAGACAATAAGGATCGTTGGTTAATGCTTTGGGATACGGCAACTCATAAATTGAAATTATTAAACCGGCAGCGAGATGAAGCCTGGATCGGCGGACCAGGTATTGGCTTCGGACCTAATGTTGGGTGGCTTAATGAAAATACAGTTTGGTACAGGTCAGAATCATCCGGCTATTCACATTTGTATACAATAAATATAAATACGAATGAAACAAAAGCGTTAACAAGCGGGAAGTATGAAGTGCAACAAGCCCAGGTAAGCACCGACAAGAAATTCTTTTATATCATCACCAACGAAGTACATCCCGGCGAACAACATTTCTATCGTTTATCAATTGCCGACGGGAAAAAAGAACGGATCACAACAATGACGGGTGCAAACCAGGTTACTATTTCGCCGGATGAAAAACATCTGGCTATTCTTTATTCGTATGCAACCAAACCATGGGAACTGTATTTGCAGGAAAATAAACCGGGAGGAAAAATTGAACAAATTACAAATAAGGCGCAAAGTGATGAATTCAGATCATATGCATGGAGGGATCCTGAAGTAATAACATTTACTGCAAGTGATGGTGCACAGGTTTATGCAAGAATTTATAAACCTACGAATCCTCATCCGAATAAACCCGCTGTTTTATTTGTACATGGAGCAGGCTATTTACAGAATGCACATAAATGGTGGAGCAGTTATTTCAGGGAGTATATGTTCAATAATATGCTTGCAGATAACGGTTATTATGTAATGGATATTGATTATCGTGGCAGCGCAGGTTATGGCAGAGACTGGAGAACAGGTATCTATCGTTTTATGGGTGGCAAAGATCTTAGTGATCATGTTGATGCCGCAAACTACCTGGTGAAAACTTATGGAGTAGATCCAAAACATACCGGAATATATGGTGGCTCCTATGGGGGCTTTATTACATTAATGGGCATGTTTAATAATCCTGATGTATTTGCAGCCGGTGCAGCATTGAGACCGGTTACGGATTGGGCGAATTATAATCATGGCTATACAGCTAACATCCTGAATGAGCCATTCAATGATAGTATCGCTTACAGGAAAAGCTCACCTTTTTATTATGCCAATGGATTAAAGGGTCATTTACTGATCTGTCATGGCATGGTGGATGTGAATGTTCATTACCAGGATGCAGTAAAACTTACGCAACGACTAATTGAATTAGGAAAAGACAATTGGGAGCTGGCGTCTTATCCCATGGAAGATCATGCTTTCGTAGAGCCGAGCAGCTGGACGGATGAGTATAAAAGAATTTATAAACTGTTTGAAACTGTTCTAAAGAAGCCTGATTAAAATATTTCTACCTTTTAAAAAATGCCGGAATCACTTCTTGATTTATTGTCCTCAATTGATCCATCTTCAAATCGGATTGTTCTAACGACAATACGAAATGTATAACATCAATTTGTTGATTTTCAAG
>CBFGXP010000260.1:0-4903 GCA_965652775.1 uncultured bacterium | reverse complement strand
CGGGTTAAAAATTGATAGGAACTTTTATATAACCGTGAAAAAAGTTGAGTGAGTTGATAGCTTTCGATGGGTTACTTGCCAGCGCTGCTTGCCATTGAATCCCTGGTTTTTAATCTCCCTACACCAACAAACTTTCTTGCCCAGTACTCATCAAAAACATCACTGATCATTACGCCGCCGCTTGTAGAAGCATGCACGAACTTATTGTTCTGAAGATAAATACCAACATGTGAAATACCTCCACGGGTATTGAAAAAGATCAGGTCGCCTTCTTTTAATTCTGTTCTTGATATACGTGTGGTTAAATTATATTGTTCTCTTGCCGTTCTTGGAATATTAAACCCATAAACAGCGGCAAAAAGAAATTGAGAAAAAGCAGAACAATCAACTCCTTTTTTTGTTGTGCCACCCAAACGATAGGGAGTACCATACCAATCATCAATGAATTCAAACATTTTTGTATTTCTAACTTCTTCAGCCGGGGTATTCAGCAAAACAGCATATTTCACCTGTATCTGTGATAAATTCTCCGCGTCATCTTTTCTATAACTTCTTTCTCTTGTCCCTTGTGCTTCTTTTTTTGTAACAGGAACAACAGCTTCTTCTTCCCTTTTTGATTTTGACGATTCGACAGGCACATCAATCTGGTCAAGAAATTTTGTTTCTTTTTTAACAGGTGATGAGGGTGCCGTAGATGCCACTTCCCGGTTACCGGTGAAAGCGGTTTTCAAGCTGGAACAACTTGCCAGCATTACGAGCAAAACTGCGTAAAGAGATACCTGTTTCAGCATGAGTTATTACAAAAGATAAAGGAGGAGGCCTATACGCTAAGATCTGGCCATTACCAGTTAACAAAAATAAAAATCTTTCCTCACCATGTGAATATTATTTAAACGAAATTTACGGCTGAAAATTGCTATTCGCTTTTATTTGCAGGGAACGATTGAATAAAAAGCATATTTTGATTGATACTGATCATTAAATCTAAGGATTGATAAATGAAATTCTCTCACTTACACGTACATACACAATTCTCATTACTTGATGGGGCTGCCTCTATTCAAAAACTTTATAAGAAAGCGATCGAAGATAATATGCCGGCTCTGGCGATCTCTGATCATGGAAATATGTTTGGTGTTTTTGAATTTGTTGCGGAAGCATACAAGCATAAAAACGAAGATGGGAGCTTAAAAGTAAAACCGATCGTTGGCTGCGAGTTCTATATAACTGCAGATCGTCATCGAAAAACTTTTTCAAAAGATGACAAAGACCCGCGGCATCACCAAATACTGTTGGCGAAAAATGAAATTGGGTATAAAAACCTGGTAAAACTTACATCCCTTGGTTTCATAGAGGGTATGTATAGTAAATATCCACGCATTGATAAAGAACTGATCTTAAAATACCATGAAGGGTTAATTGCTACCACCTGTTGTCTTGGAGCCTTAGTACCCCAGGCAATTTTGCGAAAATCAGAAGCTGAAGCCGAAAAAGAATTCAAATGGTGGCTTGATCTGTTTGGTGAAGATTATTACGTGGAATTGCAAAGACACGGAATGAAGGAACAGGACATGGTAAACGAGGTGTTGGTGAAATTTGCCCGGAAGTATAAAGTAAAAATTATTGCAAGCAATGATTCACATTATGTGGATCAAACTGACTTTACTGCACATGATATTTTGCTTTGCATTAATACCGGCGAAAAATTAGCAACACCGGCGCTCAGAGAATTTTCTGACGATGATATAATGGTAAAAGACAAACGATTTGCCTTTCCTAACGATCAATTCTATTTTAAGAAGACAGATGAAATGTCAAAAAATTTTTCTGATCTTCCTGAGGCAATTGGTAACACAAATGAGATAGCTGACAAAGTTTCGATACTTAACCTGAAGAAAGATATTTTACTCCCTGCATTTCCTATTCCGGATAAATTTAAAACTCACACAAAAGCTGAGAAACTTGACAAGGGAGAAGTTAGCCCTGACTCATTAAATCAGTGGGAATATTTAAAACATATTACTTACGAAGGTGCAAAAAAACGATACTCAGAACTGACTGACGAAATAAAAGACCGGATCGAATTTGAATTGTTTACTATAAAGACGATGGGTTTTGCCGGGTACTTTCTTATCGTAAGTGATTTCATCCAGGCCGGAAGAGAAATGGATGTACTTGTTGGTCCGGGTCGTGGTTCCGCTGCAGGAAGTGTGGTTGCGTATTGTATTGGTATCACTAACATCGATCCTATCAAATACAATTTGCTTTTTGAAAGATTTTTAAATCCTGATCGTAAATCAATGCCTGATATCGATACAGATTTTGACGATATCGGGAGACAAAAAGTAATTGATTATGTTATTAAAAAATATGGGAAGAACCAGGTTGCACAGATCATTACTTATGGCACCATGGCCGCGAAGATGAGTATTAAGGATGTTGCAAGAGTGATGGATCTGCCGTTACCTGATTCAAATGCACTGGCAAAAATGGTTCCTGACAGACCCGGCATCGAATTGAGAAGAGTATTGCATGCACCGCTTACATCAAAAGATGGTGAAAAATCATTGATGGAAAAAGATGGTGTCGGACCAGATGACATTGAAGTAATAAAAAAGCTACGGGAGATATATAACAGCAAAGGAATGCAGAGTGATGTATTGCACCAGGCTGAAATTCTTGAAGGTTCAGTTCGCAATACAGGCATTCATGCTGCAGGTATCATCATTGCTCCGAGAGATCTTACAGAATTAATTCCGGTTGCTACCGCAAAAGACTCTGATCTATGGGTAACACAAATTGAAGGAAACATAATTGAAGATGCCGGGGTTATCAAAATGGACTTCCTGGGATTGAAAACGTTGACCATCATTAAAGAAGCACTTGAATTAATAAAACAAAATCACGGAGTGGAAATTGACATTGATAAAATTCCGCTTGATGATGAAAAAACGTTTAAGCTGTACCAGCATGGAGAGACGATCGGTACGTTCCAGTTTGAAAGTCCCGGCATGCAAAAATATTTGCGTGAATTAAAACCCGATCGTCTTGATGATCTGATTGCAATGAATGCATTGTATCGTCCGGGCCCGTTGGCATACATTCCAAATTTTATTGAACGAAAACACGGCCGTGAAGCGATCGCTTATGATCTTCCTGAAATGGAAGAGATCTTAAAAGAAACCTACGGCATCACCGTTTACCAGGAACAAGTGATGTTATTGTCCCAAAAGCTTGCTGATTTTAGTAAAGGGGATGCAGATGTATTGCGTAAAGCAATGGGTAAAAAGCAAAAATCAGTGCTGGATAAAATGAAGAACCAGTTTATTGAGAATGCAAAGAAGAAAGGCTTCGGTGAATATACTTTGCAAAAAATCTGGACCGATTGGGAATCATTTGCGCAATACGCTTTTAATAAGTCACATTCTACTTGTTATGCATATGTGGCATATCAGACTGCATATTTAAAGAGCCATTACCCGGGAGATTATATGGCTGCAGTTTTAAATCACGCAGGAGCCATTGAAAAGATCACCTTCTTTATGGAAGAATGTAAACGAATGGGTATAAAAGTTCTTGGTCCTGATATTAATGAATCGAAGCAGGGATTTGCGGTGAACCAGAGAGGTGAGATTCGATTTGGTTTGGGTGGATTAAAAGGGTGTGGTGAGGCGGCAGTTGAAAATATAATTGATGAACGGGAAAAAAACGGAGCATTTAAAAATATTTTTGATTTTATCAAAAGGGTCAATCAACGGGCGGTAAATAAAAAGACGCTGGAAAGTCTTGCTTACGCAGGTGCTTTTGAATGTTTTCCGGAACATCATCGTGCACAATTCTTTCATACAATTCCTGAAGACCAAACGACAGGTCTTGAAAAAATTATTCGTTTCGGACAGGTTTATCAGCAAAATAACTTGTCAACAACCAACACTTTGTTTGGCGATCTGCCACTGGCTGTTGAAATAAGAACACCTACCCTTCCGCAATGTGATCCCTGGCCATTGATCGTTCAGCTTGACCATGAAAAAGATGTAACCGGAATGTTTTTAAGTGGACATCCGCTTGATCATTATAAGTTCGAATTAAAACACTATGGCATCACTGCCGTTTCAGAGTTTAATGAATTCAAAGAAGCAGTAGGTCTTCAACCAAATTCAAATAGAATGTTCAGGTTGGTTGGACTTGTTACAATTGCTGATCATAAAATTTCAAGAAAAGGAAATAAATACGGTTCATTTACTATTGAAGATTACTCTGGTAAAACTGAGCTGGTATTATGGGGTGATGATTACGTGAAGTTCACTCCTTTCTTACAACAAGGATCTTCGCTTTTTATTACTGGCTTTTTCAAACAAAGATTCAATACGCCGGAATATGAATTCAAAATAAATGGCATTACAATGGTGGAAACCATTAAACGGAGCTTGACTAAACAACTGACAATAGATGTTCATCCAAAAGACATCTCGACACCATTGATCAATTTTTTTGAAGAAAATGTAAGAAAATTCCCTGGCCGATCAAGTTTAAAACTCAATCTCTCTGAACCAAAAGAAAATCTAAAAATTAGTTTAGTTACCATGGATAATGGCTTTGAAATGAATGATGAAATGGTGGATTTTCTTGATGGCAATCCTGACTTGGATGTGCAAGTATTGACACACTAGCAGAGAATCTCTCGCTGTTAAAACAGCTTAACAACTGGCTATTTAACAGGATTGATGTATGTCATGTCGTTTTTATGACAAGTTAGTCACATAATTGTGTCATAACTTCGCAGTAATGATTTTGGTTGTATTTTTGTTCCCCTTATAAAGAAATAAAAAAAGAAAAATATTATGGCAAAAGAATTTACAGATGGCAACTTCCAGAATGAAGTTTTAAGCGCAGATAAATTAAC
>CBFGXP010000259.1:0-4956 GCA_965652775.1 uncultured bacterium | reverse complement strand
TAATTTCAGTCAAATAGTTTTTGAATACCCCCCTATTAATCGTTAAGGGAACCAACTTTTGACGCATATTCTTGTGGTACCGAAAAATTTATTACCAATCCCGACGTTATAGCTCTGTTCGATATCCAAATCCTTAAAAAACCAAAATTTGTATCCACTTGAAAAACCTATTAATCCCATGCCTGCTATTGCTGGCATCTTGCTCAAAGTCGTTTGATGAGCAGACTTCTTCCCCCGTCCAAAATAATAATGAGAAAGAAACCTGCAGCTTTGGTATGACCGAGTTTAACATGACCAAAAGGCTTCCCGGGGCAGGCGGCGCAACAAGCAAAGGAAAGCCGGGCGGCAGCGGAGGTAATAGTGGTGGCGGCGGTGGTAGCACGGGTGGAACTACGCCAACTGCACCTGCAGCTCCCAACGTTATTTATCTTGATTTCAATGGACAATATGTAACCGGCACAATGTGGAATACAAATGGTGCCATTAATGCGGCAGCAGCTAATTTAGCTGCTGAAGAAATTGACGCTATTTTTCAAAGAGTCACGGCAGATTTTGCTCCCTTTAATGTTACTGTTACGCTGGAGGAGACTGTATATAACAGCGCTAACTATGCAAAAAGAATGAGAGTGATCGTAACGGAGAGTTGGGAATGGTTTGGCCAGGCCGGTGGCGTAGCTTATTTAAATTCCTTTACGTGGGGAAATAATACTCCGTGCTTTGTATTTTCTTCATTGCTTGCATATGATCCAAAAAGAATTGCAGAAGCATGTTCCCATGAATCAGGACATACATTAGGGCTCAGGCACCAGTCATCTTACGATGAATATGGAAACAAAGTATCTGACTATAACTGGGGACAGGGTTCAGGAGAGATAGGCTGGGCACCGATCATGGGCGCCGCTTACAGTGAAAATTTATCGCTCTGGCATTACGGGCCAAATTCTCTTTCCGCCACCACCATGCAGGATGATGTAGCAAAAATCGCTGCTGTTCTTGGGTTTGTTAATGATGAATATTCAAATGCAACAACCGGCGCAACGGCAATAAGCACAACAAAAACAGGCATCATCAATAACAGCAATGATGCCGATTTCTTTTCAATCAATATTAATACAACAAAAACTGTTTCCTTAATACCAACTAATGTTGGCGCCAACAATGATGGGAGCAATCTTGATCTCGTATTGAATATTTATAATAGCCAGGGCGTCTTGATTTCAACAATAAATGATCCTTTAATACTGAATGCTGGTATAAGTTTATCTCCAGGTTCTTATTATCTTTCGGCAAGTACTACAGATAATCAATATACCACCCGCTATGGTATGCTGGGAAAGTATATTATTAACATAAATTGAAATTTAAATAACTTATAAGCTAAGGTTGGGTGAAACGCTCAACCTTTTTTATTTTCATTTCATGTCACCGATTCTAAAAATTTTAAGGCGCCACAGTTGGGATAATGAAGAATAGAAACGTGAAGAAGGTATAGTTAACCCTTACCATTGCTAAGCTGCTCTACTCTTCTTTGCTCAAGAAAAAAGCTGATCTTATTGATGAGGTCATTCATTTCAAAAGGTTTTGAAATAAAATCGTCCGCCCCTGCCTCAAGACAGATCTTTTGTGCATTTGGGTGTGCTGAAAACATTAATATGGGAATAGATGCCGTTTGTTTATCCTGTTTCAATCGCCTGCATATATCTGTACCATCGACACCTGACAACAGCATATCCATTATGATAAGGTCAACATCGTGTTTTGATAAAACCTCGTTTGCCTTTTCTTCGCAATCGACATCCACCGCACCATACCCATGATAATCCAGCACCATTTTTAGCATGGAGCAGATATCCGGGTCATCATCCAGCACCATTATCAAAGCGTCTTTTTTCATTTTATCATTTTGAATAGATCGGCAAGGTAAATGTAAATTCCGAACCTTTACCTTTCTCACTGTCCACGGTTAAGTAACCGCCGTGCTTTTGAACAAATTCATTGGCAATAAATAAACCGATACCAAATCCCGGGTATGTCTGTTCCTCCTTACCCTGTGCCCTGTAAAAGCGTTCAAAAATTTTCTTCTGTTCGTGTTTGTCAATCCCGATACCGTAATCTTTCACACTAAAAATAATTTCATTTCCTATTGTTTGGCGTATCGTGACATCGATCTTATCGCTATTAGGTGAATACTTGATCGCATTTGTCAAAAAATTGATCATCACCTGCCCTATCCTGTCTTTATCGGCATATACATAGCCTTGAAAATCGTGAAATAGATTTATCCGGTGCCTTGTATTTGTATAAAGAATATCTTCAATTGTTTCAATAGCAAGTTCATTGAGGCTGAATTTTTCTTTCTTTAATTCAAGTGTCCCGGTTTCTATTTTTGTGAGGTCAAGCAACTCTGATATCAGCCTTGTTAACCGTGCTATTTGTTTGTCTACACTTATTAAAGAAGATCGTACAAGTAACGGTGGCAATGGCTTTTCCCCTTTTTCTTTATTAAACGCATTCAACAACAATTGAACATACCCTTTTATCGAGGTGATAGGCGTCTTTAATTCATGACTTGCCATTGCAATAAAATTGTTTTTTTGCACATCCGATTCCACAAGTTTTTTCAATTCTTCCATTTGCCTGATATTCTCAGTAACATCATGACTGATCACCATAACAGCGTACACTTCTCCATTCTCTTCGAAAAGCGGTATGTAATTATGCTCATAAAATTCTTCACCTCCCACTGTCGCTTCTACCTTTTCACGGATAATTATATTTCCTTTAAATGCATTTAAAAGATCATCATAAGTCTGTGTACCTTTTAAAGAAGGATTGATCGTGGTGATCTTTTCTCCAAGTATCTGGCCGTGGTATACTTTGCGGAAAACGGATTCCGCTTTTTTATTAATGCTGATAAAACGCAGATCTCTGTCGAGTACCATTATCAGGTCCAGGGATGAATTAATCAGTTTTTCCACAAACCGGTTACGCTCCTCAAATTTTCTGCTTGTTTCAATTAATTGCTGCTCTAACAATTTCTGTTTGGTGACATCCTGCCCGGTACCAACCAATCGCAACATTTTTCCATTTTTATCTTTTATTATTTCACCCCGGGCATGCATAATTTTCATTTCACCATCAGGAGTAATAATGCGATGGAAAAAATCTTCAAAAACCTGTGATTGCAAAGTAGATTCAATATTCGCCTTAAGATTAGCCCTGTCATCCGGATGTACTAGTGAGACAAATTTGTCAAAGTCGATTCCAACAGCCGGATTTATGCCATAGATATTGTACATATTGTCACTCCATGTCAGGCGATTTGTTGACACATCCCATTCCCAGTGACCTATTTGTGCAATCTGCTGCGCGTCATTTAATTTTTTTGTGGAAGCAATCAATTCTGTATTATCATGCGCCATGACCAAAACCGCGTAGATGTTATTATGCTCATCTTTAAGTGGCACCAGGGAGTTCTCATAATACCTGTTTGAAACCTGGGAATAATAGATCTCGTTATGAATGGTTTCCCCGCTAATTGCTCTCATGAGATCTTTGTGACCTTGTGTGTCTTTCATCTGGGGAAGCACATCCAATAATTTTTTACCCAGCACATCTTCTTCTTTTGCTTTCATAACATTCAAAGAAGATTGGTTGATCGAAAGGATCCTTGTGTCAGTATCATAAACTCCTATAAGATCCACAGATGAATCCAGGATCTTTTTAACAAGATTATTTTGTTGTTTCAGAAGAACGTTTTGCTGGTTCAATTCGGCAGTCCGTTGTTTTACTTTAGTCTCCAATTCTTTTTCCGCTTCTTTGCGGTCGTGAATATCAAGGCTGGTACCTATGAACCCAATAAAATTATCATTTTCAAAACGAGGCGCACCTTTATCCAGGAACCAACGGTACTCATTTGTCAAGCCGTTTTTCAAACGCATTTCCAGCGTGTAAGATTCATTTTGCTTTGCAGCTTTATTCATTATTGTCAAAACCCTATCAATATCTTCAGGGTGAATATATTTTTTCCAGGACAGATCAGACATTTTAACCGATTCATCCAGGTTGAAATAATCAAGACCAGCCTTATTGAGATAAGTAGTCTGCAATTTTTCATCAGTTTCCCATACAAACAGCGGAGCTTCGTTCGCCATCGTCCGAAAACGTTCTTCACTTTCTTTAATAGCTTGTTGTATTTTTTTACGCTCAGTAATATTTTCAGTAAAAATTACGATCCCACCTATTTCACCTGCTGAAGTATACCACGGATGCACATACCACTTAAGCCAAACAGGTGTACCATCATCTTTTTCATAATAATCGTCATCTGATTTTTCAGTCGCACCTGCCAGGCAACGGCTATGAACATCCCTCCACCGCGGAAGTATATTTGGAAATAGATCGTAGTGTTTTTTACCGATAACATCTTCTTCCAGGTCATACTCCTTCATCCATTGCTTGCTTACAGATACATATCTCATTTCTTTATCAAACATTGCCATAGCAGCCGGAGCATATTCAATGAACAAGCGGTTCTTTTCTTCGCTCTCTCTTAATCCCTTTTCCACTTTCTTGGCTTTAGTCACATCAAGACAGCTAAAAAACACCCTGTCAAATTTTTCTGTCGGAGGCGGAAGCTTCATGGTGAACAGAATATGCACGGAATTTCCTTTCAAAGTATTCAATAATGCTTCGGCTTCAAAATATGTTCCTTCTTCCGCAAGGACCACCATTTCTTCAATAAAAATGGGAAGTGACTCGGGGATAAATATTTTCGGTAACGAACCAAGCAACTCGGTTTTATCTTTTGCTTCAAACATTTCAACAGTGGCCTGGTTTACATCAGTTACTTTTATAAGCTTCATTGCTTTTTCAACAAAAGCCGGATGTTCATTAAAATATTTTCTGAAATCTTTAATACCAAGTTGTTTCAATTCATCTATGGCTGCCTTCACT
>CBFGXP010000258.1:0-4964 GCA_965652775.1 uncultured bacterium | reverse complement strand
ACCGCTTCATCCGATACAATCCTTCCGCCTTTTAGTTTGATGATGCGCCCGGTTTTATTAGCCAGTTCAAGATCATGTGTAACCATTATCAAAGTAGTACCGGCTTCTTTGTTCAGGTTAAAGATCAGTTCAATAATTCCCCGGCTTGTTTCCGCATCCAGGTTTCCGGTCGGCTCATCAGTAAATAGGATTTGAGGTTTATTGATAAAAGCCCTGGCCATCGATACCCTTTGTTGTTCACCACCGCTCAGCTGTGCGGGATAATGATGACCACGGTTGCCCAGACCTACTTTGTTAAGCAGGTCAACTGCTCTTGGCTTTATATTCTTTTCTCTGCGCAGTTCCAAAGGCACCATAATATTTTCAAGGGCAGTAAGTGTAGGAAGCAATTGAAAACTTTGAAAAATAAAACCGACATGTTGATTTCTTATAGCGGCCCGTTGGTCTTCATTCAGCTGGTCAAGCTTTATATTATTTAATTCCACCGAACCTGTGGTTGAACGATCCAACCCGGCAGCTAATCCAAGCAAAGTGGTTTTGCCACTGCCTGATGGGCCGACAATTGCCATTGTAGATCCGGCTTCTACTGAAAAATTAATGTTATCGAGCACCGTCAACTCACGGCCCGCACTCTGGTAAGTTTTACCCAGGTTTTGAATATTCAATATTGTAGGCATCCCTTTGTGTTTATTTGTTTCGTAATGTAAATTAATTCTTTCGTGAAACGTGAGACGTCAAACGCCTTCCATAAAAATCGCTCTTCATTTCACTCCCGATAGTTATCGGGATCACTTTTCACGTTCAACGTTCCTCATGCAAAGCACTTTGAACCGCAAAGTAAGTGCTGCGACCCATAGTGCCAAATCTTTTTTACCAACGCCTCTTTTGCAGGGATGAAAAGGAAGGCTGCAACATTTTTTGCTTGTTTGCGTCAGATTGCTATATGAAAAAATTCACCCTCTTATTATATGTATTATTAGCAGGCATTAACCTGGTTAGTTGTGATTTTCCGGACGGAAGTATCAGCATAAAGCATAGCCAATACAGCCACTATTATGAAATGACGGCAAAATTCAACCCTGAAAAAACAACTAAGGTTGACAAATACCTCGATCGGGAATTATCGGCTGGTGATATGTCATTTACCAATACCGAAATGGATGGAGAGATCACACTGGACAATAAGACTACATTCTACATAAAAAAATCTCCCGGCTATCTTCATATAAAGTTCGATAAGGAGAAAAACTCAGAGGAAGCATTGTATAAGATCAAAACTGTATGTGATGGAATTGGCGACGTCGTGAGATAAAGACCCAGGAACATTCAAGCTGTTCTTTCCTCATCAATACTATGTTTGGGATCGCTTTTAAGGTCTGTCGTGTAAAAAGTCAGAAATAACTCAGTACAAGTTTGCATAACTTAGTACACTAAAAAAATAACAATGATAATTATTCACGACATATTCATTTGCAAACCCGGCAATGCGTCAAAGGTGGCAAAATTGTTCAAGGAAGTAATGAGCGACAACGAAGAGCTTGTTAATATCATGACCGATGTGACCGGCCAGTATAATAAAGTTGTTATGGTAACAAAATATGATAATCTGACAGCTTATGAGAATAGCTGGAAGAAGTATGAGGAAAATACTGAACAGATGAAAAAAATGAAGGAAAAAATGGCGGGTTATCATGAGATGTATTTGACGGGGTCCCGGGAGATTTATCATGTTTGGTAACGGCCAGGACTATATTCCGATACATAAAACTTTACCAGCGCCTTCTTTTTCGTCTTCTTGAGATCATTAAGACAGCGCCTCCATGAGTTACAAATAAACACGAAGCAACAGCTTCAAACTATCAGTTCAAAGACAAAATGTATTTACATTCTTTGATGAATGTTCATGTGCGCTGGCCTGCCCGGTCCCGACTATGTCGGGAAGCGTCGGGCCGGGCTTGTCCCGATAGCTATCGGGATTTTTGGTTCTTTTTGCATCAAGGCAAAAAGAACAGAAAAAACCCATTAAGGCAAGTAAAAAAAAGAATGAAGATTTCTAAAACTCCTTTGCGAAGATTGCGATTCTAAGAAATTCTTACAATAGTAAAACGTCCCTTTTTAGAAAGTCATCGATGCGATCAATTATTTATTTGTAATAACAAGATTAGCAAATTCGCCCCCGGAAGAATTTCCAACCCATAAACCTACTTTCCCCGCTTGGCGGTCATTCAACTTATCAACGACAAGACATGGCGAAGCACTATTATTTACAAACACAGTTATATGCGGATAATCAACAACTATTTTAACATGAAACCAATCATTGGCACCAGGTGCCGATGGGATCGCTTTTTCGTATTTAGCGTTTTGCGTTTCTCTCAATACGTTCCAGGTAAAATCTGGATGAGAAATATATTGTACTGCATGAATACGACGAACAGAATCAGTTGCATGAAAATTAAAAGGACGGAAATAAACAGCATCAAGTGTTTTCTCGTCTACGCCATGAAAAGCGACGCCAACAAAACTTTGCTGCAACACATCTTTACCTTTAATATCAAGTTCAATGCTGCCATTGGCAAAATTGACGTCATCGATCCAGGCAACGCCATCACCATTCGCTTCAGAAAACTTAACGCCGTTTCCTCTTTTGTCCATAAAAGCTGAAAGGCTGCGATTAAAGACCTGTAGTTTGCCATCTTTATGAAGATCAAAAAGATCATATTTCTTTTGGTTGACTTGTGCAGACGCAACTATTGAGATGATCAATGCAAATAAAATCGGAAAAATTTTTATCAACCGCATAGTTGAAGTTAATCAAATTTTTATTCGGGCCCGATCCGCTCATAAAATGAAGACAGGCATCATATTTGCCCTGAAGCGGTATTAAATCCAAATTCACATAATCTCACCCTGGGTATCACTTCTCCGTTCTCTATTTAATTTTTATTCCTAAAATTTAAATTCCTCAACATGAAACAAGTCAGATTTTTGGCAACTTCGTTTGCTGCAAGCATGCTTATGCTTTTATCTTCCTGTAATTCGACTGATGATACAAAAACGGAAGACACAACGGCCACCGCCACCACAACTACTGAAAGAGTCCCGGAACCCACGCCTGCTGTCAAACCTTCTAATGTAATGGTAATGCAATTCAAGGTGGCTGATTTTGCCAAATGGCATTCAATGTTTGAAGCACCAAACAGGGATTCAATCCGCCGTTCATATGGCTTAACCAATTATGTAGCAGGCCAGGGATTGGATGATCCAAAACGGGTTATTGTTCTTTTAAAGATGGAAGATGCAAACAGGGCCAAAGAGTTAGCAGCTTCGCAGGGTATGAAAGACAGGATGAAAGAAGCTGGCGTAACCGGAACACCTACATTTAATTACCTGCAGGTTGTAATGGATGATAATTCAACCATTCCACAAACAAACAGGTTATTGATGATGGAAAAAGTAAAAGACTGGGATACCTGGAAAAAAGAATTTGACAATAACAAACAGTTAAGAACAGATGGCGGTCTTATGGATAGGCTTATTGGTCATGACGTTAATGATAACCACCAGATAGCAATCATTTTTGCTGTTACTGATATGGCAAAAGCAAAAGCATTTCTTCAATCACCGGAGCTGAAAGATAAAATGGAAAAGGCAGGGGTTGAAGGAAAGCCAAATCCATTCTTTTATAATATAGTGAAGATGTATCAGTGAGTTTTTTTATAATAGGTATCGAAACTTTAATAAAAGGGGCCGCCGATGCAGGCCCCTTTTTATTTTCAAACAACTAAGTTTATTTAGTCAGCTGTCAGTTTTCTATTTTTTGCGATGCTGACCATATCACCCGAGCTGGTAATCATACCCTGTGTCAATTTGATAAAGCGGCGGATACCTTAGCTTCTTCATTTTGCTTCTTTGTGTTGTCACCATTTTCTTTAAATGCAGAAAGCTTCCCTCGTTCAAGTATTTGTTTTGCATCCATTTTTCCAAATAGCTGAATAATTTTTGCAACAACTCCTGTCCAACCGGTCTGGTGACTGGCGCCAAGTCCTGCACCATTGTCACCATGAAAATATTCATAGAAGAGTATGAGGTCCCGCCAGTGTGGATCAGTCTGAAACTTTTCAGTGCCTCCGTAAACAGGGCGCCTTCCATTTTCGTCACGTAAAAAAGTACTGCTAAGTCGCTCAGCTATTTCCTCCGCAACTTCGAACAGGTTCATCATCTTTCCGGAACCTGTTGGACATTCGATCTTAAAGCTGTCTCCATAATACATATAATAATTTAGCAATGCCCGTAAGATCATAATGTTTACCGGCATCCATACAGGTCCACGCCAATTGGAGTTGCCACCAAACATACCGCTATTCGATTCGGCTGGGAGATAGTCTACCCGGTATTCCTGCCCGTTTACATGAAAGATGTATGGATGGTGCTCGTGGAATTTTGAAATTGCTCTTATACCATGTGGGCCGAGGAATTCATTCTCATCTAACATCTTTGTAAGAATTCGCCGTAACCGTTCAGGATTCACAAGTGCAAGGATGCCGCGATCAGCTTCCCCATAATGACCCGGACCTGTTGGATGCAACGTTGTTCTGAGTTCAGGCATTCGACGCAAGCGTTCATTAATATATCCCATCGCCTTGGGAATGCTTTTCCGTTGCCATTCCTCTATTACTGTAGTTGCACATAATGGTAACAGCCCAACCATCGAACGTACTTTAAGCCGTTGAATATGCCCATTTGGCAATCGAAGAATATCGTAATAGAAACCGTCTTCTTCATCCCACATTCCTTCATCTCCGGATCGGTTCATAGCGGAAGCGATATAATAGAAGTGTTCAATGAATTTGAACACCATGTCTTCATAATTAGGATCCTGTGCTGCCAGCTCTACCGACATTTCCAGCATATTCTGACTGAACAATGCCATCCATGCTGTTCCGTCCGCCTGCTCGAGATAA
>CBFGXP010000257.1:0-5016 GCA_965652775.1 uncultured bacterium | reverse complement strand
ATAAATAATACAGGGATATCAGTAAAGGGAGCCAGCTTTTGTTTTAGTGCAATTTCATAATCGCGTGCTGTATTTGTTTCTTTTTCTGCGAGATCCCATTTGTTAACGAGAACAACTATTCCTTTGCCTTTTCTTGTAGCAAGGCTGAATATACTGACATCCTGCGCCGAAATTCCTTTTGTTGCATCGATCAGCAATAAGCAAACATCGGCTTCATCCATGGCTTTGATAGCACGGATCACAGAATAAAATTCAAGGTCTTCATGCACCTTTGCTTTTTTCCGAATTCCGGCAGTATCTATCAATACAAATTCTTTTTGAAAAAGTTTATAGTGTGTATGGATCGAATCCCTGGTAGTACCCGCAATTTCACTTACAATGGTACGTTCCTGCCCTATCAAGGAATTCAACAGAGAAGATTTGCCAACATTTGGCTGACCAATAATGGCAAACTTTGGTAGTGATTCTGCAGTCTCGGCTGCATCTTCATCCTGCGGCGGTATCAATTCTGTCACTGCATCCAGCAATTCACCCGTACCACTACCGCTGACTGAAGAGATGAAAAATATTTTGTCAAATCCAAGGCTGTAAAATTCTGAAGCTGCCAGCATCCTATCATTATTATCAACTTTATTCACGACGAGGAAAACCGGTTTTGAGCTCCTGCGTAACATTTGCGCCATGGCATCATCAAGGTGTGTAATACCCGTGGCTGCGTCTGTCATAAAAATAATTGCATTGGCTTCCTCAATTGCTATCGCCACCTGCTTCCTGATCTCTGTTTCAAATACATCATCACTGTTTGGAACAAATCCCCCCGTGTCGATCACGTTAAAACTTTTCCCGTTCCAATCCGTAATACCATATTGCCTGTCGCGGGTAACACCACTAATATCATCCACAATTGCTTTGCGTTGCTCCAATAATCGATTAAAAAGAGTGCTTTTGCCGACGTTAGGTCTTCCTGTTATTGCTAATGTAAATCCCATACCCCTGTCCCCACCGCGGCGGGGAACTTAAATTTAACTGTTAATAATATAATTGTCTATACTTATCATTTAATAAGTAATAAGATTTCTTCAGCCCTAAGTTCCCCCTTAGGAAGACAATGGGTTAATGATAACCATACTCCTTCAACCATGTATCATTATCCCGCCACTTGTCTCTCACTTTCACAAAAAGCTCCAAAAAAACTTTTTGCTGTAAAAAATCTTCAATTGATTTTCTTGACTCGGTTCCAAGTTTCTTTATCGTTTTACCACCTTCGCCCAGCATAATTGCCTTCTGTGATTCTCTTTGAACAATTATAGCTGCCCCTATCTTTACCAGTGTCGCTTTTTCTTTAAACTCATTAACAAGAACCGTTGCCTGGTACGGTATTTCATCACCAAACAATTCATAAATTTTTTCTCTTATTAGCTCGGCAACGAAAAATCTTGTTTGAAGGTCCGAAATTTCTTCGCTGTCAAAAAAAGGTTCGCCTTCAGGTAAAAACCCTAGTATCTCTTTTATAAATTTCTTTTTATTGATGCCGCTCGAAGCAGAGATTGTTACTGTTTTTTTACAATATGATTTATCCGAAAAAAACTGTACAGCATCTTTTATTTTTTCCTGGCTTGCCCTATCAATTTTATTTATAACAACAATGGCCGGTACTTTAAGTTTTAAAGAACTGAAAATGGCATCGCATTCTTTCAGATCTTCGTTTACATCGACTATCAGCAAAGCCACATCTGCATCTTCCAATGAGTTTTTCACAGCACCCATCATTTTTTCATGCAACTTGTACTTCGGTTCTATAATTCCGGGCGTATCAGAAAAAACAATTTGATAATCTTTCTCCGTTAAAATTCCTTTTATACGATGTCTTGTTGTTTGCACTTTTGAGGAAACAATCGCAAGCTTTTCTTCCATTAATGCATTGAGCAAAGTGCTTTTGCCTGCGTTAGGTCTGCCAAAAATATTTACAAAACCGGCTTTCATTTTACAGCTTATAACAGCAGGTACAAGCCATGAGCGAAGAAATTGAGGAGGTAATCAAATTCTATTGCTGGGGTTTGCGCCTGCAATGAATAAAAACGGGGACAACTGGTTGTCCCCTTTGTTGCGAAGGGGAGGATCGAACTCCGTCCGCCTCAGGCGGATATGAGCCCCATCTTTATTTTTTCATTAATCAAAGACCAAATCCATTCCCGACTTTTTGCTGACTTAAGTTCCTTTTCTTTTTTTAGAGCATCTTGTTTCGTAACAAATTCCTCTTTGTAGCAAATTATCCAAGGTCTGAATTTTATTGTCCAACCCTTCGTTCCGAGTTCGTTATGTGATTTAAATCGTTCGTCTAAATTAGATGTATAACCAATGTAAATCTTCTTAAACGAAGGACTGTATAAGACATAAACCGTGAACATAAAACGTAAAAGCCTCGTTGGAGGCTTTCATTTGTTGCGAAGGGGAGGATCGAACTCCCGACCTTCGGGTTATGAGCCCGACGAGCTACCGCTGCTCTACTTCGCGATATGGAGCGCAAAGGTATGGTTTGATGCCTTACTATCCAAAAGAAATGCGCCCCGATTTCAGGACGCATTTTCTTTTTTTACCCTTTATGTTATGATTTACGAGTGACGTTACTTGATCCGCTTGTCTTAAGATCACGGATCAATCCTTCCCCTTTAAATCTTACACTGCTTGCGCCGCTTGCATTTGCATTCAGTTCTTTATTTACCGTGATATTTACAGAAGATGCTCCTGAAGCTTCAGCTGTACAATAATTAGTAACGAGGTCAAAGCCTTTGAAATCACTGGCGCCGCTTGCATCTACTCTTAATTCCGCCGTATTACCCGAAATTGTGGCATCGGATGCACCGCTAATGTCAAAGGAAAGTTTTTTTGCGTCTATTTTACCACTCACATCACTGGCTCCGGAGAGATTAACACGCAATTCCTCTGCTGAAATACCTTCCTCAAAAAATACATTGCAGGCGCCACTTACACTAAGCGCATCAATCTTCTTAATAGATATGTAAGCTTTTAATCTATGTTTATCCCCATTCCAGTTTTTCCAGAATTTTTTGTCATCATCAAAACGAATGATCAATACACCATTCTCAACTTTGGTGATGATCTTTGATTTGTACTCGGTTGACGCAGCGCTGATCGCTACTGCATCTTCATTGCCTTGTGAAATATGCACTTCAAAAGCGTTAGAAATTTTTATGGCGTGAAAGCCACTTACATTTCTCGGTTCGGCATTAGGGTCGTTGATTGTTTTTTGTGCAAACAAAGCTGTACTCACAAACATTATCATCAACATCACTTTTGTCTTTTTCATTCTTTATTTTTTTACTGTGTAAAATTATTTACTTACTTTTTTAATGCTGCTTCCGCTGGTTTTAACATCTCTTATTAATCCGCTGCCTTTGTAAAATACGTCACTACCACCACTGGCACTTGCAGAAAGTTCTTTATTCACCGTAACATGAACATCACTTCCACCACTGGCTTCTACATTACAAATATCTGAAACGAGATCATAACCTTTAAAGTCACTTCCACCGCTTGCTTCAATTGTAAGTCGTGTGGTTTTACCCGAAATAGAAACATCACTTCCGCCACTTGCATTTATTTTTAACTCATCTGATTCGATCTTGCCATCAAAATCTGAGCCTCCGGAAATTTCCACATCAATTTTAGTAGTTTTCAGTAACCCTTCTATTTCGATGTCAGAACCACCGGAGCCTTCAAGCCTGTCAAGATTCCTGGCAGAAACATAAGCTTTCAATTTATGATTGCCCCAATCGATCCTTACATTACTCTTCCAGTCAAACCAGATCTTTAAAACACCGTCCTTTACTTCAGTTACTATTTTATTGCGGTATTCGTCTTTTGAAGCGCTGACCGCCACTGCTTCATCACCCTGGCTCAGGTAGAGATCAATGCCACCTGAAACTTCGATAGCATGAAATCCAGATACATTTCTTTTTTCAGCCTTTGCATCATTAATAGTTTTTTGTGCTGATGTAGTTGTGATCAACGCTGTCAGTGCTAATAAACCAAATAATTTTTTCATGACTATAGCATTTTAGATTTTAGAAACAGTTCCGCCTGTGTTTGTTCTTATTTCACGAATACCTGCATTGCCTTTATATTTTATGTAGCCGCCTGTATTCGCCTTCACATTTAATTCTTTTTCTACTGATATATAAATTCCGGCCCCGGTACTCATTTCAACGATGCAGGTGTTTGTGGTTAGATCTTCGCCCTGGAACTTACTTCCGGTATCCCCTTCTGCTTCCAGCTTATCAACCTTGCCGGTGAAAGTTATTTTTGAACCGGTATTCTGATCAACATTCAACGTACCAATATTTATTTCACCTTTTACCAGGCCACCGGTGTTAGCTTTCAATTCAAGGGTAGTTGCTTCTAACACACCTTCGATCTTCGCTTCTGCCCCTGTAGTTACATAAAGGCGATCAAGCGACTTGTAAGAAACATAAGCTCTTAATCTCTTACTTTCATTCTTGCGGTTAACAGCGCCGGTTTTGGTTTCATAATAGATCTTCAAAACGCCATTCACCACTTCAGTTTTAATTTTATCACGAAACTCAATTTCGGAGGCACTCACCGCTACTTCTTCGGTAGCACCTTTTGTCAAAGTAAGTTCGATACCGGTAGCCACGTCAATTCCATGGAAACTTCCCACGGTTCTTTTTTCCGCGTTGGCATCGTTAATGATCTTTTGAGCGAAAGAGGTGGTAACCAGTCCCGCAAGTAACAATAAGGAAAAGAAGGTTTTCTTCATAATCAATGATTTTAAGGTTATACGAAGAGAAGCGTAGAAAGGTTACAGGCTGTTAGAAAAATTTCCTCCTTATTTTTGTAACAGAATTTCAGCGTTTCCCCGGGGTGTTTGGCACTGAGCCTGACGAAGTGAACTTCAACAAGCTCAGTGCAAGACTGAGATCAAACCCGTAGAACCTGATCAGGGTAATGCCTGCGCAGGGAAGGTGCTAAACATCT
>CBFGXP010000256.1:0-5041 GCA_965652775.1 uncultured bacterium | reverse complement strand
GTATGTTCTGTTGTTATTGAATGATCGGGATTTAATACATTACTATTAACCGGCTTTTCCTCTTTTGATTGTGCAAATGATTGCACACAACCAAAAACAACAATCATCAGAATGAAAAATAATGTATTCATAGCAGTTTGTTTTTATTGAGAAAGTTAAATCATGATGCAGTTCTTCTGTGCTGATATGCTTCGATCTTTTATCCTGAGCAAAGTCAGTTTGAAGTTAATTTTTTTTTTGTTGAGATTGATCAGATTCCTGACAACGGTTAATATCGATATGCAAATCAGCATTTGATACAAACACCGGAGCTAAAACAATCTATCCGAATTTTCAATATCTTCCTTTCATAATCGCTACCGGTTGCAGCCAAAACAGTACAGCATTTTTTCCCTTCCCGTCATTGTTGGTGCGTTGGGTTTCTTTGTAGACATCTACGATCTCTTACTTTTTAATATGGTTAGAATAAAAAGTTTTACTGACCTGGGAGTCGCAAAAGATGACATGAAAAACATTGGTGAGAATATTCTCAGCTGGCAGATGCTGGGACTGACTATTGGTGGCATTGCTTGGGGAATACTTGGCGATAAAAAAGGAAGAAAGAGTGTTTTATTTGGTTCAATTCTATTGTACTCCTTAGCTACTATCGCCAATGGCTTTATTACCGATGTTGATCAGTATACATGGATCAGGTTTATTGCCGGTCTTGGCCTGGCAGGAGAATTGGGTGCCAGCATCACATTGACAAGCGAACTTCTTCCAAAAGAAAAACGTGGAATCGCTGCTGCGTTGATCGCTACCAGTGGGGTAATGGGAACTATTACTGCTTTTTTCGTTTTCAAATTGAGTGATGGTGATTGGAGGCTCTGCTATTTTATTGGTGGAGGAATGGGTCTTGCATTATTATTTTTAAGAGCAGGAGTTTTGGAAAGTCGTATGTATGATAGTATAAAACAGGTGAATGTAAAAATGGGTAATTTCTTAATGCTGCTGAATAAACGGGAACGTTTCTTTCGTTACCTCCGAAGTATTCTTATAGGGTTACCTGTATGGTACATTATCGGGATCCTGATCACTTTTGCCGACGAATTTGCGAGGCAATTCGATATAACGGATTTTGATCAGCCAACTGCCCTGGTGCTGCAATATGCAGCCCTTGCAGTGGGAGATATGAGTGCCGGTTTTTTCAGTAATTATATTAAGAGCCGGAAAAAAACTTTGCTGATCTTTTATATAATCACTTCTATTTTCATTTTTTTATTTTTTGCTTTGAAGGGCGGAGGCTCCGCTTTTAATATGTACCTGATCTGCATGGGACTTGGATTTGGTTCAGGCATTTCAGTTTTATATATAACAATGAGTGCAGAACAATTTGGCACTAATCTCAGGGCGACCGCAGCCATTTCCATTCCCAATCTTGTAAGGGGCTGTCTTCCGCTGATACTGCTTTTATTTCAATTTTTACGCAGCGGGAAAGTATTGGCAGATTATTATACTGCAGCATGGGTAACCGGAATTATTATCATGACTATCGGTTTTATAGCGGCCATACTCACTAAAGAATCTTTTGGAAAGGATTTGGATTTTGTAGAAAGATAAAATAATCCAACGGATCAGTTCAATGCAATTTAATATTCGATGTGTATAATTGAAAAACACCTGAACGGCTGTCCGCCCAAACTAATTGAAAACTCCCATCAGGTTTAGCAACGCAACCCATATAATCTCCACCGGAGATATGTCTTTCCGCAGCCTTTCCATTGGTTACAGTCATAGGATCTGAATTTATTTCCGTTACCCGGATTTCTGGCTGGAAAGTTTTACCACCATCCTTGGAAAAAGTAAAATAGACATCATTCTTTTTGAGCAAGCTGTCATTTCTCCTGTCAACCCATGCAACGCCAAGAATTCCTTTATTATTGATCGCGATCGTTGCAGTACGAATAAATTTTTCTTTTGCTTCGTTATGATCTATGCGGATATCTCCTGACCAGGGTTGACTAATACCATCGGAATATTGGAGAAAAAGTCCCTGCGATCTTGCAATTTCTGAACCGCTGTTTTTTACGAGGTATCGGCGGCCATCATAGGTACCGCTTGTATCGATCGCCAATACCGGGAATCCTTTACGTACTCCTGTTTTTTCTGTGATCAGAAAAGGACCGGAAAATTTGTGGTCATGATCAGCTTGAACAAATTTTATTGATGGGGTGCCGGGTGTATTATTTACTACAGTATATTCTATATATGGCAGAACAACTGTTCCATTATCTATAGCAGCAGTCAAGGTATTGCTACTAGTAGTACCCGTAACAAACAAGACTGCTGAATCCTGGAAAGTTTTCCAATCGTCTGTATAATTGAGGTAAGCATACATAACAGCTTGTTTAGCCTCATTTCTTTTTACAAGGCTTGATAATAAATATAGACGGTCTCCATTGTTATGATCAATAACCAAAGTTGGATGATCATGGCCACCGCCTAAATTCACAACTTCTCTTGACCAATTGAAACCACCATCATTAGAAGTATAGTATCCAAGAAAATTCCTGTAATTGTTTTCAAATCCTACCAGCCCAACCAGCAATACATTGTTGCCTTTCACAGCTATCCATGGATCAAAGCCAACTTTCATATCGAGATCCGTTTGCTTCCATGATTTGCCGTTATCCTTTGTAACAAAAATTGCAAAGTGAGTTCTATTATCAGAGGTCGCAGCCGAATCATACACCATAGCCGCTATTAGCATATGATTATTGTCTTTTGGATTCACAGCGATGTGGGGCTCCACCAATGGCAGATCGGGCCTTGAATATTTTATCAGCTCATTCTTTCCAACGGTTATTTTTAATTTATCATTTTGACCAGATAAGTACCCAAAAAACAATAATGATATAGTCAACATAATTGTTTTCATGAAAAATGTTTTAATGTAAACTGAGATAAACGTCGTTTTTGAGTTTGGCATTTGACCCTTTTCGTCAAAATATTGCAAAAATTGGGATCACGAATATAAAATCAATTGAGTGCAACGAAACAATGCCACTGTTTTTTGATTCTCCTTGTTTTTAACTATCACATCCCAGACCTGAGTTGTTTGTCCAGCATGTTGTAAAGTTGCCTCGGCGATTATAAAACCACTTTTTGTTGAACCCAAAAAATTTGATTTCAATTCTACGGTTGTAAATGATTTTGCCAGCATCGGCAAATTATAAAGACAACCATACCCGGCGATCGTATCTGCGAGGCTAACCACGCTACCGGCATGCAGATATCCATTAGGAGCAAAGAGTGACTTCTTAATTTCCATTTGCGCAACTGCTAAATTGGTAGAAACATTTAAAACTTCAATTCCAAGAAGCCCGGGAAAACAATCAGCTCCAAACTTTTTAAAATCAGTTTGTTTATAATCCATGAAGATTGGTGTTAGTATTTTAGAAGTGATCTTTTTGTTTGAAATACCGAAAACCGAAGGTAAATTAAATATCACTCATGATATTCCTGATTGCTTGACATGATTTTGGAGCTTGTGGCGAGGAGTAGTTTCCGTATTATTTATAAAAGAATTATTATTGATAGTAAAAAGCTACATGAAAAAAGAATTGCCTGCAATCCTGATTTTATTATTATTTTCTCAAACAAGCTGCCTGTTTCAGCCAAATAAAAAGGAACTTGGGGGTTTATGGTTCTTTACACACAGTTCCGGGACACACCAAAATGATAATGCAGACGCTAACCCTGCCAGCTTTCTTTTTTTGCTGCCAGACAAAACATATACACGTGACTTCAAAAAATTTGAATATGGTCATTGGAAAAGAAATGATACTGCATTACTACTAACAAACAGTCAAAAGATCACTTTTTTATATCCAATCAGATTGGTTTCAGAAAATGAACTTGAAATGATAAGTGCTGAAGGCAATATTTTGAATTTTGAAAAGCAACCGACAAAATTTTCTTCGTCAGCCGACAGTCCATTTTCAACTGAAAATAATCAATGGCGCATACCCGCCAAAAAAAAAGAAAGTGAATTGGAATTGAGAAATCGACTCAGGAACCATTTCAAATTTCACGAAGTTTATTTTAAATGGGCACTTGAAACAAAATTGGCCAGCATTGATGTACGTAGTACTCCGTCACCAATTAAAATTTATGGAAACGGGTTTGCTTTAAAAAATTATGATGAGCTGCCTGTATTATGGCGTTCTTACTTTTTTGATGAGCAAGACTGCCAAAAAGCAAATGATTTGATCAAAGATATTTTTGAGAAAAGTGATATTGCATGGGCACAAACTGATAACAAATACAAAATGTTTATCTCGGCGTTTCAACAGTTGGAACAAAAGATCAGCCAATAACTACTCATGTTTTATTTGCCTCAAACTGCTTAAGTATGACCATTGTACAATTTGACGTCGAATTTTGCCGTAAATGAATGAACGATCTATATTCAGGATCATTATAAAAATTGTATGCAGCTTCCTCTGAAGGAAACTCCACTATTGCATTCATAGATTTTGCTTTTCCTTCCAATGCCTTGGCGGTAGTATCCATCGCTAATAGTTTCGCCCCATGTTTTACAAGCAATGGTGCAACCAGTGGCGGATATTCTTTGAATGTTTTGGGGTCATCAATGTCGTACGCATTTACTACGTATACTGACATAAAAATCTTTTTGATTAAATGAATGTTAGGCAACTCAGAGAACCAGACAAATAGGCAAACGAAACCAATTATCGATTTTCTATTTTGTTACCGGTTCAGGCGCATCTTTAAACTTTTTATACTTTCCCAGCAATTTTCCAACCAAATACGTCATTGGAATAATTGTTTTTTTCACAAACGTTGGAATTTCGGGAATGTCGTATTCTTTACTGTAACGTGTCATCAAATATGCAGCGTCAAATTTTTCAGGTTGTGCGCTGCCAGATTTCTTTTGCGCATCATAAATTGCAGAAAGAAAGAAAACTATCGTATTGGCGGGTTTTATCCATCCTTTGCAATTGAGAATTTGATCACCTGCATTCCAGAAACGGTGCGG
>CBFGXP010000255.1:0-5049 GCA_965652775.1 uncultured bacterium | reverse complement strand
TTTGGATATAAAGCCCGGTATACAAATAGCCAGTTAAGTCCTCAACTAACAGAAAAGCTTCGTCAGAAAATAATCAGCCAGACAAAACTGACGCAAGTGAGTAATGATAATGCTGATTATGATATCTCAGGATTTGTATCGCAGTATGATGTTACCACGTCTGGCATCTCAAATCAGCAAGTAGCCACCAACCGTCTTACCGTTGCGGTCAACATTACCTTGCTTAACCGAAAAACACCAGGCGCCGAACCGGAAAATTATTCGGTGAGCCGGAGTTTCGATTTTTCAGCCACTTTAACTTTGCCACAAGCCGAACAAAAATTGAATGATGAAATAATCCGTAATCTTACGGATGAGATATTCAATAAAATATTTTCTAATTGGTAATTTTCTTATCCTGGCACTATGCATGAATTGATAAACAAACTGGCTTTCTCTTTATTTAAGAAGAACAGCGTAGAAGAATGCAGCGTTGAAGAGATCGAAGACCTTGCAAAGCAATATCCTTATTTTTCATCGGCTCAACTTTTGCTTTCTGCAAAACAAAAACAAGCCGGTCACAAAGATTTTGAAAAACAATTAACTGCTACCTCGCTTCATGTAAATAATCCGCTTTGGTTGAATCATCTTTTGAATAGCAAGACATCAAAAGACAAAATAGTAGTTGAAGAAAAAGTTCAGGTCGCTGAAGTAAACGAAGAACCATTTAATGACGAATTGGTTTTGGAAAACCCCAGGCGTGAACAAATAACCACTGTAAAACAGGAAGAGCAAATTAATGTTGCCCCGCTCCCACCGATAATGAAAAAAGCCGAAGAAAAAGAGCAGCCTCTTGCTTTTGAGCCATACTATACAGTTGATTATTTTGCATCACAGGGAATAAAGAATGTCATTGAAGATAAACCTAAAGACAAGTTCAGTCAGCAATTAAAAAGTTTTACGGAGTGGTTAAAGACGATCAGGCAGATGCCGCCACAGCAGGTCGCGACGATGACCGATGGCGTTTCTGAAGAAAAAGTAGTAGAGCTTGCTACTAATTCGCTTGAAGAAAAAGAGGTAGATACTGAGGCAATGGCCGAGGTATGGGTCAAGCAGGGCCAGCCCGAAAAAGCGGTTGAGATTTATCGTAAACTAAGTTTGCTCAATCCCTCCAAAAGCAGTTATTTTGCAGTCCTTATTGAAAAATTAAAGAAAAACTGATATGACAGTCATTTTTGTGATTCTTGTGATCCTTGCCAGTGTGATACTTGGATTGATCGTACTCGTTCAAAACCCCAAAGGTGGTGGCCTGGCCGGTAATATTGCCGGGTTTAGTAACCAGTTCATGGGAGTAAAACAGACAACAGATGTACTCGAAAAAGGCACATGGATATTTGCGGCAGTTATCGGCGTTTTATGCCTTGTTTCCACTTTATTTATTTCAGGCGGTTCCACTAGCAGCAGCGGTGCTTCTAACAAGGTGAGTAACACCCCGGTTCAATCCGCACCGGCCGCTAACCCAAATGCGCTGAACCCGCAGGGAGTACAACCGCAAACCAACCCTGTTTCTACATCAACGACACCATCAACAGCTCAAACACCCTAACTAAATTCTTATAAAAGATACCCAGAACCCTGTCTCAATGATGGGGTTTTTTATTTATTTTGTTGATCGGCTTTTGGAATACTATTTGACATCCTTGCGACGCTCCGTTCAGGGTCCTGTTCGCTATTCAACAATAGCGTCCGTTTACTCAGAGCGAAGCGAAGAGTCGCAGCCGATAGCTATCGGCTCTTGTACGTCCAATAATTCTGTTCAGCTAATTAGAACACTATGAAAAAAACCCTTCGATTGCTCCTGATCCTTGTCCTCGTCGTCGTTCTCTTTTCTGCATGGAAAGTTTTCGGTCCATCAGTGTCTGCACCACAGGAAAAATTTTTATACATAAAGACCGGTGAAAGTTTTGATGAAATGAGAAATAATCTTGTTTCGCAAAAGATCATTTCTTCGGTTCGTTGGTTTGATTGGGTAGCCGGCGTTATGAAATTCAAGGTTGCCAGGGCGGGCAAATATGAGATCAAGGAAAACATGAGTTTGTTTGAGTTTATACGTATGCTTAGAAATGGTAAGCAAACGCCGGTGAATCTAACCATCACCAAAATAAGATTAAAAGAAGACCTTGCCCGGAAGATGGGCCAATTATTTGAATTCGACTCCCTGGCTGCAATTCAATTTTTAGGAAATAATGACTCCTTAAAATCCTTTGGTCTTGATAGCAATACGGTAATGACGGCAGTGATGCCAAATACCTACACTTATTTCTGGAACAGTGATCCGAAAAAAGTTTATCAGAAATTGTTTGATTATTGGCAGCGCTATTGGAACGAGGAAAGAAAAAAGCGAGCAAAATCAATGCAGCTTACTCCGGTTGAAGTCTCAATCCTTGCATCCATCATTGATGAAGAAAGCAATAGTAAAAGTGATAAGTCGAATATTGCAAGCGTATATATTAATCGCTTAAAACAAAATATGAAGTTGCAGGCTGACCCTACCGTAAAATTTGGTCTCAGGGATTTTTCATTGACGAGAATATATCATAAGCATCTTGCAGTTCAATCACCATATAATACTTATCTGAATCCAGGATTACCTCCCGGCCCTGTATGTACTCCCCAACCTGAAACAATTGATATCGTTTTAAATGCCCCACAAACAGATTATCTTTATTTTGTAGCTAACAGCGATTTTTCAGGCACACATGTTTATTCCAGTACTTATGAAGATCATTTAAAGTCCGCAAAAAAATTCGCGGAAGCGCAGAACCGGCAGGATTCGATCAGAAAAGCAAACCGATAAGAGCAAAATGCATCTGCTTACACAGATAAGGAGGAAGGTCATAACATCTTTTCCGGTAAAATTTATTATCCGAAAAAGCAAGAACATTATCCCCCCCGGTTTTCACGGTATCCCACTTTTTGATGTAATAAGATTCTTTTTTATCCAGATACAAAAGACGAGTCTTAATGACCGGGCCGCATCGATCTCTTTTAATTTATTACTAGCCCTTCCGCCGGCTTGCATTTTTATTTTTACGCTCCTGCCCTACTTACCAATAAAAGATCAATTGGAGCAATTGTATGACCTTATCAGGGATATAATACCGGGCAAACAGAATAACGAGCCTATAATAAATTTCTTAAAGGATTTTGCTTCAATTGAACGAAGCGGCCTGCTTTCTTTTGGATTTTTGCTCGCATTATACTTTTCATCAAATGCAATGATCGGTATAATGAATTCTTTTAACAACATGAATTATGTCGGCTTTTCCCAACGTCATTATGTTCATGACAGGTGGGTAGCGATCAAGCTTACACTTATTTTTTTTCTGATCATCCTGTTATCAATAATTGCACTGGTATCACGTGGCGCAGTACTTACGTGGCTCGGTATTGAAGATCCGACTCTCAGGACAATCATTTTAAATGTGCGTTGGGTAGTAATTGTCCTGTTATTTTTTCTTACTATTTCTTTTATTTACCGGCATGCTCCTGCAATACATAAGAAGTGGAAACTCATTAATCCCGGCTCTATTCTTGCTACACTTATGATGATACTGTTTACAATGGGCTTTTCATATTATGTTGTCAACTTTGGCAATTATAATAAGTTGTACGGTTCTATCGGTACTGTCCTCGTCCTCATGTTATTGATCTATTTTAACTCATTGGTGTTGTTGATCGGCTTCGAATTGAACGTAAGCATTTCTTCCTTACGTAAGTTGGCTGACCAAAGGAAAAATCCTGTGGCAAACGGCTGATGAAATTTGAAAAAAAAGCAGAACTTTATATCGTTAAATAATAAATCATGAAAAAAGTATTTTTTGCTGTTGCTGCCATCGCAACTATTTCCTTTGCCTTTACAACCTTTAATGAGGTGCTGCCTATAGGTGCAGGTATTCCTAAAGCGGATTTGAAACTAAAAGATATTTCGGGTAAAGAGGTGTCTTTAAAAGATGCCAAAAAGAAGAACGGACTATTGGTTATGTTCAGCTGTAATACTTGTCCATGGGTTGTAAAAAATCAATCAAGAACCAACGAAGTTGCCAGTTATGCGCTTTCAAAGGAAATTGGAGTCATTCTCCTTAATTCCAATGAGGGTCAGCGTGATGATGCAGATTCTTTTTCAGAAATGAAAGAGTATGCTGCTAAACAGGGCTATAAATGGTATTATGCTGTAGATGCTAATAATGTTCTGGCTGATGAGTTTGGCGCTAACCGTACTCCGGAAGTTTTCCTTTTTAATGCCGATGGTAAACATGTGTACCATGGCGCTATTGATGATAACCCGGGAGACGCTTCAAGTGTACAACGTAAGCATTTAAAAGAGGCTATTGATGAAATAGTCAGCGGCAAGGATGTTTCTGTAAAAGAATCCAGGTCGATGGGCTGCCAGATCAAAAGACGCGGTTAAATGGTTTTGATAAATTAATTCAGATATCCCCCGGCTTAAAGTCGGGGGATTTTTTTTAACTTTTGTATGGAATTTTTAAACCGGTGAATCTAAGCAGAAAATTGCACCGACACACCATTTTTAACTTCCTGTTCTCCCCAATACTTCCCACTAATAATTTCGGGAGACGGATCTAAAACCAGGCTTATGAACTTAAGAAGCATTATTAACAAAACGCTTATTCTTTCTGTTTTCGCAATAGCCGGCTACCTGCTCGCCCGCAGTTTTTATTATGGGAGCTTTATTGGGATCGTTTTGGCCATGGTAGCTATCGGCGCATGGGCTACATTTTTATACCAGTTGAATAAAATGCAGTCCAGACGGGATGAAGATGCAATTGAAGAGTTGCCCGGCAGTATTAATTACTAAGAATTTTCTTTAGCTCGTCTTCAAACTTTTCTTTTGGCATCTCTTCTTCGAAAAAACTGCGATACCCTTTTTTATTATTAATAAAAAGTGTAGCGGGCATTACTCCTGACCATTTACTATCTACTTTCGGGCAGAAATAATCTGCATTGGTTTCGTCGAGCCATACAATGGGTGAAGTGAATTTTCTTTTA
>CBFGXP010000254.1:0-5056 GCA_965652775.1 uncultured bacterium | reverse complement strand
CGAAAATGGTACAAAAAACCTATTACAAAACAAAAGAGTATTGCAAAGTAAAATTCTCATTTCAGGCTGATGCAGCTGAAACCATCGAAATAGTTGGTTTGAATAGTGACTGGAAAAATTCAGTGATTATGAGCAGGAAGAAGGATGGCTCCTTCACTGCCGATGTAAACCTGCCCAAAGATTCTACGCACGAATTTAAATACTTAGTTAATGAAACTTTGTGGGTGAATGATCCTGAGGCTGATAAGGAAGTTCCAAACGCATTTGGCGGCAGCAACAGCGTGATTGTTATTTAATAGTTGTTCGTTTATATTTTGATCCCGACCGTTTCTTGTTTCAATAAATGAATGGAGACTGGAAATTATTGGACCAACTATTTTATAGCTGCCATTTCGTTGCCGAACTCAGGAATGGATCCAGAATGCATGATCATTAAATTTTGCGTCAAGCCACCAATCTTTTATACCGGTACGGCAATTGAAATTTACGGTACCAGCCTGACTTTGCAATGGTGCTGTTACTTCACCGTCATTATTGCGTTTCGCTTTTGTCTTATCCATTTCAGGAACGATCATGGTTATATGCCCTGACCTTCCGTCTTCTACCCTTTTGGCAATTATTAAACCGATTCCGCCGAGGTTCACGGCGTTTTGCAATTTCGTAAGATCACCGGTTTGGCGCCAGCCGAATCTATCTCCAAAATCTCTCAGCCAGGCAAAAATTCCGTTTGCTCTGATCTCTTCAATTGTGGAATTTAATAACGGCTGCACAATTTCATTGCGGGCAAGTTTTTCTATGGCTTTTTGTGTCCACCAAACCCGTGGAAGGTATACACCGGCAAGGTGACAAAAATCGTGTGCATAGATATTACAAAACGTTTTTCCTGCAACGGGTTGATATCTTCTATGGGTTAGCCTTTCTACATTAAGCCAATCAATAATTTTTATAATTTCCTCGCGCAACACGGAGGGCTCTGCATTCTTGCTTCGTGAAGGTTGATCTGGTTCGTTTAAGGAAAAGGGGCCGGCAAGCCCTGTTCTTTTTGTTATCATCCCGCTGCCCTGAGGCATGAAGACTGCAGCTATTCCACTTTGCGGTTTCACGGCAAAAGGTACCATTACAGCAATAGTTTTTGCTTTGGTCGTGACCAATTCCAAAAAATCACTTGCTACAAATCCCCGAAGATTCGCGCCATTCAAACTTGTTTCCACTTCAAACCATTTGTCGCCACGTGAGCCGGACACCAGGCTTACCAAATGCCCATTTGGCAATGCCGCGATGCGGTTTGCAGATGGATTACCTGCAGGTATCTTTGGTTCGCTGCGAAGGTTCAAGGTATTGCTGGTTACCTTAACTCTGTAAATCTTTTTTGCAGTTGCGACTGGCGTTGGCGGAGGTATCGGTGCAGGACCAGAGGGCGAAACAGTGCCCGTAACGGTAACCGATTTTGCGATATTAATGTAATCAAAAATATTTTCTCCATAAAACCTCCCATCGCTGCTTTGATGACCTTGCTTAAAACCACGGCTAAGATCCGCTTTGCCACGATTATAAGCGATGGCGACAAATACCTTTTCATTATCGGAAAGCGATATTTTTGATTTCCAGCCCTGTCTTGTTTTTGCTTCGAATAATTCTTTTACACATAACAAAAAACTGTTTTTGGGATCGGCCCATTTCTTTTGTAAAAAATATTCCGGATCATTAATAAAATGCTGCAGATCGTATTGAAAGATCCCAAAACCATGACAGAATTTATTTGGATTGTTTACAGCGCTGCCATAACCACTTATGAACTGCGCCATTTTTAGAAGGCAATCCCTCGCAATATCAAACATAGCACCTCCATTCTCTGCATTAAGAAGTGCTTGCTTATTAATCGGAAAAGCTTTTCTATTTGGTGTGTCAAGCGTATCTCCTACGCATAAAAAGGGGATATCACTAACAGGAACTTTATTGATAAGATTGCTCCAGATAAAACCTGTTTCCTGGTAGGCAATAGCACATAGAAGATCGGGATCGAAGGGAGTTCCGGCAGTAACAGTTTGCAGCTCCGCAGCAAATGTCTCTTTAAACCACTTAATGGCATCGGCAATCTTCATAAAACCAATTTTAATACTATTTATGGGATAAGAATTGGCGAAACCTAAACAGTGGGTTAAGGTAAATCGTAAACTCACGCAAGCCAATACCACTTTATGGTAATAACTCATCCCATTTGCCGAATATTAACAGCCACCGGAACACTATCTATTGGATATGTTCGATAAATCGACTATGTTGGCGGCCTGAAATAAACAATCTAATTATGAAATGCTCAAGCTTTTATCTACTTCTGTTCTTTTCCGCATTGATTTTTTCATCCTGTTCAGATGATGCCGGGGATAAGGGAACCGGAACAAATACTGCAGTGGAAACTGTGAGCAATACGCCGTCAGCCGTCTCAGTTGCAAAAGAAAAGAAATCAGATGCAACCGTCCAGGGATTAAAAGGGAAGGTAGAGGTAATGTCTGAAACAATTTATTTGCCTGAAAAGGCGAACCAGAAATTATCATCAAAAAATGTCTTTAAATACGACAAGGCAGGTAACAGGATTGAATTAGCGAATTATAAGCCTGATGGTAAATTGAATTCAACGATAAAATCTGTCTACGATGCAAACGGGAATTTAACAAGCGAACAAACAATACTCGGCAACGGGGCCGTTGATATTAATTCAACAATAAAAACCGATGCAAAGGGAAATAGAATTGAACAGGAAGATATCAGACCCGGCGGCAATGTATTGTTTAATTATAAATACATTTATAATTATGATGAAAAAGGCCAGTTAGTTGAACGTATTGCCTATAGAAGCAATGGTTCTCTTTTATTTAAGTATACTTTTAAATACGATGATAATGGGAATAGAACAGAATGGATACAAACAGCTCCTAATGGTGTGGTTGGAGGAAGAGTTGTCTATAAATATGATGAGAAGAATAACCTGGTAGAAGAAACCGAATATAAAAATGACAACCAGGTTAAAGCTGCCTATACTTATACTTATGAATTTGACAAAAAAGGTAACTGGACCCGCCGAAAGAAAATACAAAATGGCACTATAGTGGAAATAAAGGAGAGGACTATCTCGTATCTCTGAGTCTTATCAAAAATTTATCGTCTGCCTGACCCTTCTCGTAATTAAAGCCATGCTCAGGTATTTTATGTTCAGGAAATCAAAATGCCTGAGTAGTAAAAATGTGATTGCTGTTTCTTTTAATGCAATAGCATTATTAAAACAATCAAGTGCTTTTTCCCTGGCACCGGCACGGGCATAATCAATTCCCATCCAAACCTGTGAAACATATTCGCTCTTTTCTTTCAAGTCATCATAATGTTTGTCCACTTCTTTTTCCATTAATGAATTATTACCATCATTGTAAAACTTAATCAGCGCCTTATTTTTTGACTTTTCTGCCGCAGCGATGGCTTCTTTTTTATCATTTAAATACCAATACAAACGGGAAAGATCCTCGTAGTAAATTTTTTGAAGAGGCGGATCAACTGATGCTTTTTCTATTAACCCTTTTTGCAATGCAATTGCTTCATCAGTCTGGTTATTATTTACCAATGCTCTTATCCTGTTTTCTACTAAATAATCCCACATAGGATTCAATTCAGTCCCCTGGCTGTACATTTTTAACGCCTCTTCCTTTTCCTCTTTTGCTTCCAGCAAAATCCCCAGCCACAAGTACACGTTGGCCTGGTTTGCATTTAAATCAATAGCTCTGCGATAAGTAATTTCAGCAGCATGCCAGTCAAAGGTCTGGTGATACCAATAACCAAGCGTTGCCTGTATCTCACCAGAGGATGGATCAAGACCAAGAGCTGTATCAATATTTTTTTTGGCAAGCCACAGCATTTTTGTCGGGTCCTCATACCCGCGAAATGAGGATAACAAATAGGTAGTAGCAAGTCCTGAATAGGCGTCTGCAAAAGTGCGATCCTTGTTTACTGCCTGCTGAAAAAGTTCTCTGGCTACCAGCAGGTCTGTTTTATTTCTTTTTTCAACAAGAAACTTACCGCGCATATAAAAATCATATGCCTGGAGGTTAACCGTCGGTACATAATCCAGTTGTTGAGATTCCTTTCTGGTGAGTGTTGTATTTAGAACAGAAGCTATTGCCAATGCCACTTCCCGTTGAATGGTAAAAATATCATCGACTGGCCTGTCATATGATTCTGACCACAAATGCTCGTCGGTCACGGCATTTATCAACTGTGCAGTAATTCGCACTTGCGTTGGTGAACGCTGCACGCTGCCTTCAACAATTGTTGCCACGCCAAGTTCTTTCCCAATTTCCCTTATTGATTTTGGCGTTTTCTTATACTGCATTACTGAAGTGCGGGAAATAACTTTAAAGGATTTTATTTTCGAAAGCTGGGTAATAATATCTTCCGTTAGCCCATCGCTAAAATATTCCTGTTCCTTGTCACTGCTCATGTTTACAAATGGTAAAACAGCAATGCTGTTTTCATCAATGGCTACCTGCTCATCGTTAGGTCCGGCATGATAAACAGTTTTACTGTATTCCGTAAGCACTTCGTAGATCCTGATCGGTTGTTTGACATTCTTAAGAATTTCCTCTTTAATGAAGACTGAATCCATTCCTTTTTTATTGGCGATATTTCTGTAAACCATTTCAGAAACATAAATACCTCCTTCCGGCGCCAAGGCCTGGATGCGCGAGGCGATGTTTACAACATCTCCGAAAACATTTCCATTTCTTAAAAGAACATCTCCCATGTGAATGCCGATTCGTACAGGCACTTTGGGCTCTTCATTAAAATCTGTTTGTAAAAGTTTGGCGAATTCCACCGCATCGGTTGCGCTGTTAAACAGCACGAGACAACCATCGCCGTAATATTGAATGACCTTACCTTCCAGCTCCTCGACAATAATATCAATAACATGCCTGAAACGGGTGATTTTTTCGATCGCCGAATTCTCATCTTCCTGCATCATAGCGGTATAATTCACTATGTCTGCAAAAAGAATTGCAGCTAATTGATG
>CBFGXP010000253.1:0-5077 GCA_965652775.1 uncultured bacterium | reverse complement strand
AAAGGCTCCGATTACTCGAAGCCTTTGATTACCTGTGATCCCGTCAGGATTCAAACCTGAAACTTCCCCGATAGTATCGGGGTGCTTTATTCAGTTGACTGAATTAATTTTTCAATCATTATTCTGCTTTTCCAATTTTTAATTTCTCTTTCTCTTTTCATTGCAGATTGCTTGTTATCATAACTTTCGCTATAGACAATTTTCCAATCTGTTTGCTTCCCCGTAAATCCGTTATGATTTGCGATATGCTTTTTAAGTCTTGATTCTATAGCATCACCTGTAAAGCCAATATAATATCGATCGATTAATGCTGAATAAGAATGTACACAGTAAACATAAAAAATAAAAAGGCCAGCTTACTGCTGACCTTTGTGATCCTGTCAGGATTCAAACCTGAAACCTTCTGATCCGTAGTCAGATGCTCTATTCAGTTGAGCTACAGGACCAATCTTATTCCCGAACTTTCCCGACAGTATAGTCGGGACGCTCTATTCAGTTGAGCTACGGGACCGTCCTCCCACAAACTCATGAGGGCGGCAAAAATAAGGCAAAATGCCCTCTGTGCCAAAAGGGACCGATAGCCGCGATCCCTTTCTTAACAATTTTCATTGAAAACCAGCACACCAACATTATTTCTTTTACGTTTGGGTTTAAAAAAAGTGAAAAAGACAACCACCAACATTGTCGTTCTTTTTTTATTTTTTAATAGCTTTTCTCAAAAAGATTCCGTTGAACTGTTGTTTGCTTTTCGGATTACGGATTACATGGTTAAATTAAATGACTCAGTTACGATCGTTCAGATCAATCTCCCTGTCGAACTTCCATTATCTGTTAGAGAAAAACAAATTGGTATTCTAAAGCATCGTTACGAAAATGGCACATTAGATACTAGTTTGATTGGGTGGGGAAGATGTCACCTGATTAAAGGCAGCTACTATTATTTTGCGATACACAAAGCCGGTGACGAAGAGCCTGAGCAGGGTGATCTGCTTTATACGAAAACTAAAATGCCACCTCACTACAACAGCCTTTTGTTTGATATTAACAGGCATGCCGTTGATTTCACCAGGATAGATGATAGCCAGTTTTATCAGTCTGGAGATCTATTTGTGTTGGAGCAAAAAAAAGAAAAAGCGTTGCTTGATTCCATGGTTGCCGATATAAGATTTACAGGTAGTGAAATGAAAAAGCAAATGCCTGAACAAAATCAAATGATAGAAGGAGGTTTGTTTAATGGTCAAAAACTTTTTGATGCAATGCGGGTAACAACAAGGACACAGCTGGAAGAGTTTTTAAAATATATTGTTGCACGCCCGGAACGGTACGCAGGAAATACATGGAAGTTATCAGAGATTTTTGCAACCTGGATGGTGAATCAAACGCCACAGGTGATTGCAAACTGATACGTTTATATTTGCTCCATGAAGGTCCTTGTAACCGGCGCAAATGGTTTTCTTGGTTATTATCTCGTTGAACAATTACTCGCAAAAAATATTCCAGTAACAGCCACGGGCAAAGGTGAATGCCGGTTGCCATTTACCCACGATAAAAATTTTCAATATCTCGAAATGGATTTTACGAATCCATTTTCTGTTCACGATGTGTTTGAGAATGTAAAGCCAGATGTGGTGGTTCATTCCGGCGCCATGAGCAAGCCCGACGAATGCGAAAGCAACCAGATCCTCGCTTACCTTGTGAATGTAGAAGGAACTGTACAATTATTAATCAATGCTGCAGATTCAAAAAGCTTCTTCGTATTTATTTCCACTGATTTTGTTTTTGATGGTGAGAGAGGGATGTATAATGAAGACGATATTCCAAATCCTGTTAATTATTATGGTCGTACAAAGCTTGAAGCAGAGGAAGCGGTTAAAGACTATGAATTTGAGTGGGCCATTGTTAGAACAGTTTTGGTTTATGGTAAAAATCATTCAGGGCATAACAATATTCTCAAAATTGTAAAAGAAAAACTGGAGAAAGGAGAGGAGTATAGCGTTGTTGACGATCAGCTGCGGACACCAACTTATGTCGAAGACCTTGCAAAAGGAATTGTTTCTATTATTGAAAAGAAAGCAACCCGTATTTTTCATTTATCGGGAAAAGATATTTTAACTCCTTACCAAATGGCAATTAAGGCTGCGGAGTATCTTCAGCTTGATAGCTCAGTCATAAAAAGAGTTACGGCAGATAGTTTTAGTCAACCGGCGAAGAGACCACTCAAAACTGGTTTTATAATTGATAAAGCAAGAAAACAACTGAACTATGATCCATTAAGTTTTGAAGAGGGTCTTAAGAAAACTTTCAGTTGACTCAATGTGGTTTTGCAAACGCTCTTTCACCGGCACGAATAGCAACTATTAATCGATTTTCCGCCGGAGGGATCGGGCAATTGAATTTTCCACTCACATAAGCACAATAAGGGTTGTAGGCCTTGTTGAAATCAATTAGAACGTTTTCGTTCTTAATATCATCAATTTCCAGGTCAAGGTACCGGCCACTTTCATAAGTTTCTTCGCCGGACGTGGCATCTGTAAACGGAATAAACAAATGATCGCGGTATTTTGCTGTAGCCATCAGGTCCTGGCTTTGGTAGATATTTAATGCAACTGCCGTATCATTTAAGGTGAAACGAATTATTCCATAAACCCTGTAATTCTTTTTTATGGGACCGGAACTTTCCATTCTGAACCATGGAGAGTTTATGGTCCTTTCAAACCTGCAATCGATCCGATAATTTTCATTCACTGGAAAAAAAGACATTGACTCTTTATCTTTTCCGGTAACAACTTCATGTTCTTTTACATATTTTTTCAAATACGATTCGACCGAATCTTTGTATGTATTGCTTTGAGCAGAACAAAAACCCGCCCATGCACAGTACAGAGCCAATAAAAAAATCCGTGTAATCATATTTAATCAGTGTAACCCGTGATCTAGTTCATCATTAATACATTCACACTTCTTTGCAGAATGTTAAACGCAATTTCCGCCATCAGGTTCTCTTTATCAAGAGTGGGGTTTACTTCTGTTATTTCAAAACAGCAGACCTTGCGGTTATGCATGAATTTACTGATCAGGTCTTCAACCTCTCTTTCCCGCAAGCCATTGCCAACCGGAGTTCCGGTGCCCCGGGAGATGGAGGAATCTAAAGCATCCACATCAAAACTTATATAAATATCAGTGCAGTCATCAAGGTGGCGAATGACCGAACGGACGATATTTTCCGGGCCTTTCATCCGCACTTCCTTGGTTGTAATCAATTTGATATTATGTTTATCAATAACATACTTTTCTTCTTTTTCATAATCTCTTGTAGAGATCAATACAATATCTTCAGGCAAAACTTTTGGCGAGATCTTCCCGATATTTTTTAATTTTTCCCAATATGATCTTGTTTCATCGTCAAGCTTATGTACGGCACAATCCCTGTTGTCTTCACTGATCGTGATCGCAAGCGGCATACCATGTACATTTCCTGAGGGGGTTGTATAAGGAGTATGCAGATCAGCATGGGCATCGATCCAAATGACGCCAAGCTTGCTTTTTGGCTTTGCCATTTTTATACCTGCAATGGTCGCGCCGGCAATACTATGATCCCCACTTATAACAACCGGAAAAAAATGATTCTTTAAAGTTTCAGAAACAGCTTTGCTCACTTTTTCATACATGGAGTAAACGCCTTTCACCCTTTTTGCATAAGGTGATTCAATTGGTTCATAGAGCAGTTTATTTTCATGGGGAATTCTTTCTGAAGGAAAATGAATAAAGAAATTACTCATAAAATCCATGGCTGCAATCTTAATGGCTTCCACACCAAGACTTGCACCACGGGTACCGGCCCCGATCTCCGACGGAACTTCGATCAGCTTAATATTCCTCATAAATTCTTATTTCTTCAAACCACATCAAAAAAATCTGTGTAGATGAGCCACCGGAGGTTTAAAAATAAAGCGGCAAAAAATGATGCAGCGAATCGTTTTTCAGGAACGACAAAGCTAAAAAAACATGACCGGATAACCTAATGACTGTTAGTGGAAAGAATAAATCTAACTGTTTATTCATGTGCCGCCAGCACCGGTATAGAGCTATGAAATGCAAGTTTTTTAGTAGCACTGCTTCTAAACACCGAGTCATAAAATCCATGATTGCGCGGAACGTTGATCACGATATCAATATTTTTATCCTTTATAAACTGCTCGATTGTTTCATGAAAATCAAACGTAGTGATAAAGTAGAATTCAGGATTATATTCCCTGAATTGTTCAAGCAGCCAGGCTCTTTCCTCTCTCAGCTCTTCATTCAATGCCACATGTATCTCGCTGTTCACATTTACAATATGAAGTTGCGGGTTAAAGAAATCCAGTACCGCTTTTAAATAAGTTACCGGGGTTATCTCTTCTACGTTCTTGAAATCTGAAGCCAGTGCCACATTTCTTATGCCCTTGAACGTTGCCTGTGCCGGCACTATCAACACCGGGCAAACATCACGCATTGCGATCTTTAACGTATGGCTTCCTATGATGGCCTGTCGGGCGGTCGATTTGCCGGTAATACCCATCACGATCAATGTGGCTGATTTTTGATAGGCAAGCCTTTCCAGTGAATCAATCAGATCACTTCCTTTTTCACGAACACATTCAATTTCTTTATCCCCTTTTCTCAGCAGCTCACTCTTAAGGCTATCGAGGTAATGACCCGAAGTTTCATATTCGTCATCATGGTGGTAAAGATTGTAAAGAATTATGTTTGCATCAGGTTTTCCGCTCAGCATTTCGGCTGCGTAACGGGCAGCATTCAATGCGGTTTCAGAAAAATCAACAGGAATGATAACCGTCTTCATGAATCAGTGGTTTTGTCAGTTTTTAATCGTTTCAAAAAGCGAACCGAAAATAGCACATTATTTTGAAGGGTATGAAAATTTGTAGGTAATGACTATGATACCGTCTGAGGTAATTCTAACCATTTTTGTTGCGTCGCATCCTTGTACTTTCGGAACGTTATTAGACTATCGTGAATGGTGAATGGTCAATGGTGAATGAGAAGATTTAATTGACAATTGACAGAAAGATGATTAGAG
>CBFGXP010000252.1:0-5175 GCA_965652775.1 uncultured bacterium | reverse complement strand
TTTACACCACTTATCTCCCGGCATTAGAAAAAGAATATAAGTTTTGGATGGATGGTGCCGCTAAGCTAAAGGTGGGACAGGCCTTTCGTCGTGTTGTTAAATTGAAAGATGGAAGTATTTTAAATCGCTATTGGGATGATAGCAATGTACCCCGGCAGGAAAGCTGGCGTGAAGATTTTGAGACTGCTAAAAAATCGGGAAGAAATGTAATTGAAATGTATAAACACCTGCGTGCCGGTGCAGAGAGCGGAATAGATTTCAGCAATCGCTGGTTTGCGGATGGGAAAAATATTACCTCGCTTCAAACAACAAATTATATAGCTGTTGATTTGAATGCCTTGTTGATCAATCTTGAATATGCGCTTGCAAAAGGTTTCCAGGTTGAAGCAAAGGATAGTTTGGCAAATGATTACAGGAGAAAAGCTGATAGAAGAAGGGTAGCAATTGATAAATATTGCTGGAATTCAAAAATGAACTTTTATTGTGATTATAATTTTAAGACCCAAAGAATATTAAATGAGATCACACCTGCGGGTATGTATCCCTTTTGCTTTTTTGAAAGCAAGCCAGATTATTTAAGTCTGCAGGCAAGAAAAGCTTCCGAAGCGATCAAATCACATTTGTTTCAGGCCGGAGGTGTAACTACTACAAAAAATAATACGGGACAACAATGGGATTCACCCAACGGATGGGCACCATTGAACTGGATGACCATCTGGGGACTTGATCGCTGTGGCCAAAAAGAATTAGCAAAAGATATTGGAATGCGCTGGATGAAATTAAATATGGACGTGTATGCCCGTACCGGCAAACTGATGGAAAAATATAATGTTGTTGACACTCATCTTGAAGCCGGCGGCGGTGAATATCCAGGGCAGGATGGGTTTGGTTGGACAAACGGTGTCTTGCTTGCGTTGATTGCTAAGTATGGGAAACCCGAGTAAATTTACAACTGTCGACAACCGATAAATAGGTTCACTTAAATATATCACTGCTTAAATGTTTAAATGCCTCCATGGCACCCATGTATTCACATGTTCTTGCACCTGCCTTATTCCCGTTGAATACAATTCTTTCCCATTCCGGCAAAGGGATTGTTCTTATTTCAGATAATGATCTACCTTCTAATTGGTAGAGAACGGCGCCAACAAACGCATCACCGGCGCCTGTGGTATCAACAGGTCTTATTTTTATACTTGGAATTATTTTCGTTTCATTATTTATCCTGAGTAATGTCCCGTCTTTTCCCAATGTAATCGCAAATACAGCCCTGGTTCTCAAAAGAAGATCATTGACGGCATCTGTTAAGGTTGCTCGGCCCGTCAGCATCATTGCTTCTTCATCACTTACTTTGAAAAAATGACAATGCTCCAAGAAATTCCAGCTTTGATCTATAAAGGATTGTTTGTTATACTGAAATAATAAACTTCTGTAATTAGGATCGAAACTTATAAAAACATCCTGCACCAATGCTTTTTGCAATAAACTCAGGTAGGCAATTTGTAAAGGGCCGTGTAAAAAAGCTGTCGCCGAGCCGAAATGAACAATGGAAAATTCTTTAAGATCAATGGCATCAACTTCGTCACGGGTCAACTCTCCATCTGCACCGCGGTTAAAATAAAAATCCCTTTCTCCATTCTCCATTAACGATACAAAGGCAAACGTGGTAAAATGGTTTTCATCATGCAGCATCCATCGTGTGCTTACACCAAAGGAATCCATCACATCAATTAAATGATCACCAAACGGATCGCCACCAACCTTTGCCGCCAATTCCACATGTCCACCCAATGCAGCAATGGCCGCAGCAACATTTGTTGGAGCACCACCGGCCTTTTTTAAAAAATTCTCTCCCTCTGATAAGGGTTTTCCTGCATCAGTGCAGATCATATCGATCAATGCTTCACCGATACAAAGTATTTTTTTCATATGTTAATGACCAATTCTTGTAGTCATGTCCTCCAACGCAATGCCTTTGGTTTCCGGCATTAGTTTCCAGACAAATAATAATTGAAATACCATCATCAGGGCAAAGAATGCAAATATCATTGTTGGGCCTATCGATGGTGATTCTGCAAAAAATGTAAATGTTTGTGATATCAACGCGGCAAAAAACCAATGCGTCAAACTTCCTAAAGACATACCCGCTGCACGAACTGAGTTTGGAAATACTTCTGAAATAAACACCCAGATCACCGCTCCTTGTCCCACAGCATGTGCAGCAATAAAAAGAAATACAAACCATGTTATGCCGGCATGCGTATCACCTGAAAAAGAAAATGCGATCAATGATAAAGAAACTATGTATCCAATGGAACCTATAAACATCAATGTTCTTCGTCCCAGGCGATCGATAAGATACCAGCCAACCAATGTAAAAACAAAATTGACGACGCCAATACCAACACTTGATAGAAATGCGCTGTCCTTTTCCAAACCTGCCATTTTAAATACCCTTGGTGCAAAATATATAATGGCATTAATACCTGAAAGTTGGTTAAAAAAAGCTATAAGAAATGCCAGCAAAATATACCGGTTGAACTTTCCTGAGAAAAGCGACTCCTTTTTTTGTTGCTTCACAGAATTCTTTATTTCATGGATCAATTCATCAGCATTTGCCCCGCTCAAAGCAAAGATCCTTCTTGCTTCTGCTTCGTTGTTTCTATAAAGAATTAACCAACGAGGACTCTCAGGAGTAAACAACATAAAGATTGAAAACAGCAATGATGGAATAGCAACCACACCTAGCATATATCGCCAATCATCTTCGCCTCCCACCCCTTGTAATAAGTAATTGGATAAGTAAGCAAATAAAATTCCTGCTACAATATTCAATTGGAAAGAAGCCGCTAATCGGCCGCGGTACTTAGGAGGAGCTATTTCAGAAATATAAATTGGGGCTACTACTGAAGAAGCTCCGATGGCAAAACCGCCGAGGAACCGGAAAACCATAAAAGTATATACATCCTGGGCTATCGCCGCACCAACTGAAGAAATAAGAAATATTATCCCGATCCACAGTAAGGTTTTTTTTCGGCCGAACCTGTTTGCGGGTATACTTCCAATGATCGCGCCGACAATTGTCCCATATAAAGCCATCGCGATAGCAGTGCCATGCATCAGTTTACTCAGTCCCCAAAGATCTTGTATCACTTGTTCTGCACCTGAGATCACAGCTACATCCATTCCAAACAGAAAACCTCCAAGTGCAACAGTGATTGACCAGAGAATCAGATTACGGTTCATAAGCTTCTTTTGGTTAGGTAATCAAACAGGAAAGTACAATGAAATGTCAAAATTTAAGCATTTCTTTTTCACTTATAAAACTAATGAGTTAATTACACTTCCCTACTTATTTTTGCCAATCTTAGAACATAAAATGAAAAAAATAATAATTGGATTGGTTTTGATTATGGCATTCCTGTTAGCTGCCGTTTATTTATTCCTCCCCCGCAAAACAAAAATAGAAGCTACTGTTTCGCTGAATGCAGCATTACCTGGTGTATTACGTATGATGGCAAATGATAGTAACTGGAAAAAATGGTGGCCCGGACAAACGCCGTATACCTATAACGAACAATCATACCTGATCAGAGGGAATATTTTCAATGTATTTCAAATTGACATTTACAATGGTGAGGATACAATTAACAGCCGGATGGAACTTGTATTTTTAAAAGCAGATACAATGACGATTTTGTGGAATGCAGAACAAGTGAGCAGCAACAATCCTTTTAAAAGATGGAAACAATATCGTCTTGCGAAGGAAACGGAAAAAAATATGACCACTATTCTTCAAAGTATGAAAGCATTTCTTCAAAAAAAAGAAAATATCTATGGATTTGATATAAAAGAAACATTCGTTCAGGATTCAGTGTTAATATCCACCCGCCGGACATTTGATCATTATCCGAATGCACAGGAGGTGGATGATATGATACAAAGCCTTAAAAAATATATTGTTCAGCACAACTCGATTGAAAAAAATTTACCGATGCTGAATGTCGTAAAGCGTGACACTTCCCGTTATGAAGCAATGACTGCAATTCCTGTTGACGAAGCGTTACCGAAGACGAATGAATTTGCGCCCAAATTTTTATTAAAAGGGGGATACATTTTGGAAGCGCAGATACAAGGCGGGCCATTTACGATTGAGAACGGCTTGAGAGAATTGGAGAATTTTCGGGCAGATTATAAATTCAATTCTCCGGCCATACCTTATCAATTACTTATTACCGACAGGACGAAAGAAGCAGATACTACAAAATGGATCACCCGTTTGTATTACCCGGTATATTGATCATTTAAGCCTGATAACTTTTAAACTATCGTTATTTCTTGCAATAATAATTGCTTCCTTTCCTTCAATAGTGATCTTTCGGATATGTCTTATCTCTCCCTTTATAATATAATTATTTAATGATTCGCAACTAAACTTTCCTTCTCCTTTATTGATCAGTACAGTTCCGTAATCGCCATCATATTCACCCATCTGGATACTGTTAGGATAAAAGTTTCCTGCCAACAGGATATCTGGCCTGCTATCATTATTGAAATCTGCGATCATAGCATCACGATATGGAGTAAGTTGTGCCTCCCACGGCAACTCCTTTAAGCTAAAATTCCAATTACCATTGTTGATCAAAATGATACTCGAAAAATAATTTGCCGTAAGCAAGCCCGCTGAACTGAGTTTTTCTGTTTTGAAAATATCATTCAATGCTGCTTTTGCAAAGTCCTCTGCATATAAATATTTCTTCTTTAGCTCGGGTATCTGTCTTACTAATTCGTCTTTTGTGGCAAATGGGATTTCTTTACCGCCAAGATAATAGGTGAGTACCTGCTCTTTTTTATTATTGTCATCATAGTCGTTGTAATATAGGCGAACAGGATGTTGCCCGGATGCTTTCAACCGGTTATTCAGCCCCAGGTTACCGCTAATAAGATCAAGGTCACCATCTCCGTCAACATCTACAGGCGAAGAAAAATTCCACCAGCCCTTTTTATCGGTTAAATATTTTTTTTCAAACTTATTTTTATGATTGGTAAAGGCAACAATACCATCCCACTCCAACGAAAGCACCAGGTCACTGTCGCCATCTTTATCGAGATCACTCCAAAATGCATGTTTTACAAATCCTGCCTTTGATAATTCTTTACTGTATTGATCAGTTA
>CBFGXP010000251.1:0-5181 GCA_965652775.1 uncultured bacterium | reverse complement strand
AGCACTACAGATTTTGGTTCTGTCTGTTAAGGTTCGAATCCTTATGGGTCAACGAAAACTGCGTGATGAACTCAAAGTCCCCGATTAAATCGTGGGGCTTTTTTTATTCATATATCTCATCTTCTTTTTAACTTTCCTGTATAAACCATTCAACTATGAAATTATTATTGGCTGTTGTTTTAACCATTTGGGGAGGGGATCTTTTTTCGCAGGACTGTTCCAATTATTATTACCTGCAAAATAATAAGACCATTGAGATGACCATTTCAAATAAGAACGGCAAAGAATCTGGCAAGATGACCTACACAGTTTCTGATAGTAAGACAAACGGCGGCATAACCACAGCAACCATAAACTCTGAATTTGTTGACACCAAAGGAAAAACGATCACGAAAAGCACGAATAATGTAAAATGCGAGAATGGTGTGATGCAAATGGATATGAAAGTTTTTATTCCCGCAGCCCAACAAGAGCAAATGAAAACCGGAACAGCAAATGCCAGCAACGTTTACCTGGAATATCCTGCAGTTATGAATTCGGGAGATCAATTAAAGGACGGGCAACTTAATATGGATTATGAAGCGGCCGGTGGTTTAAAGTCTTCAATCGAAATCAGCATCACTGAAAGGAAAGTCGAAGCGAAAGAGTCCGTAACAACACCTGCAGGCACATGGGAATGCTATAAAATAACTTCTCAAAATAAAATCACTTCCAAGATCGCTGGCATTGGAATTCCTATCAGGATGGCAGTGACTGAATGGTTTGCTCCCGGGTTTGGAGTTGTTAAAACAGAATCAAAAACGGGTAAAACAGAAATTACAGCGATCAAATGATCCGGGGTTTACCAAAACACTGTATACAACGCCGCCAGGATACCGCAGATAATTAATGACCCGATAATAAACCCGGGAGTTACCTTAAACATTGATTTATCCATTTCGATCACATGCATATCATTCACAGGTTTAGGTTTTACCAGGCTGATAACAATCATAATGATGACTATAGCAAAAAAAGTGATCGTCATCCTGTCAAGAAAAGGATAATCCGGAACAACACCGTTAGTCCATACTGGTAAGAATTTTAATACAGCTGAAACTGGAACGGTAAGCAATGCTCCCGCGAGGCCTGCAGCAGCTGTTGTTTTTTTCCAAAATAAGCCTAGCAGGAAAATCGCTAATACTCCCGGCGAAAAAAATCCAACATATTCTTGTATGAACTGGTAAGCCTGGTCAAGCGATTTCAATGCAGGCGCCACTATCGCCGCTATTATCATAGAAATGATCACTGCCCATCTGCCTGTCAACACTAATTTTCTTTCTGATGCTTGTTTATTGAAATACTTTTTATAAATGTCCAATGAAAAAATAGTGGAGATGCTGTTTGCTTTCCCTGCAAGGGAAGCAACAATGGCTGCAGTTAACGCAGCAAAAGCAACGCCTTTTAGTCCTGCAGGTAACAGGTTCATAAGCGTTGGATATGCATGATCAGGTTTTACAACTCCGGCTGCGTCTGCCATTTCAGCCTGGAACATTCCATTCTTATGCATTACGTACATTGCTATGCCGGGTAATACTGCAATTACAGGTATCAGCAATTTTAAAAAAGCCGCAAACAAAATTCCCTTGCGGGCAGTTTTCAGATCGGCGCCCAATGCCCGCTGAACAATGTATTGGTTACATCCCCAATAAGCGAGATTATTGATCAGCATACCACCGATCAATACAGAAATACCCGGTAATTCTTTATAATGCGGATGTGATTTATCAAATATCATGTGCAGGTGTGACGGCGCTTCCTTTTTTAAAACAGAAAGACCTTTAAGAATATCATTCCCAAAACCAAATTGTTCGGATAATAATGTCAGGGCAAGATAGGTTGTAACCAATCCACCAATGATCAATACGAGAACCTGGAAAACATCAGTATACCCGATCACTTTCATGCCACCAAGGGTTACAATAATTGAAAATATCGTGAGCCCTGCAATACACCATTCAAAACTGATAGTGGAAATGGAAGATATGGCCAACGCACCCAGATAAATAATTGAAGTAAGATTAACAAAAACATATACCAGTAACCAGATAACCGCCATGATCGTGCTCACTGTATCACTATATCTTTTTGCCAGGAACTGTGGCATCGTGAAAATCTTATTCTTCAGGTATAAGGGAATGATGAATACGGCCACAATTATAAGAGTGGCGGCGGCCATCCATTCGTAAGTAGATATGGCAAGACCTAATGCATAACCTGAACCACTCATGCCAATAAAATGCTCGGCAGAAATATTGGAAGCGATCAATGAAGCACCGATTGCCCACCAGGTTAAAGAACCCTCGGCAAGAAAAAAATCTTTAGAGCTTGTTTGTTTTGCTTTTTTCTTTCTATAGATGTATAAGCCGTAGGCTGTGATCAGGATGAAATAAATAAAGAAAACAATATAATCGGCGGTTTGTAATTGGTGCATGGCAATCGTTTCAGGTAGTAAAACTTATCTCTTATTCTAAAAAATATCAATTTATGTAAAACATGTGATGATGAAAATAAATATTCATATCTAAAATTTATAAATTCAGCTATGATCAAATTCCTTTATACATCGTTGATGTAGGCTATATAAAAATCCCGGAGTTCAATAACCCCGGGCTTCTATTAACTGCTTGTACGGTTATTTAAATATTTTAATATCCCGGATTCTGAACCAGGTAACCTGGCAAGTTTGATGCTCCATTTATTGCGTTCTGCGGGATCGGGAATAACCTTTTGTTTTTATCGGTATTATTTTTTTCGGTCCATGTTCCTTCATATTTGTCAAACCGGATCATGTCGGTACGGCGCTGATGTTCCCAATACAATTCAAATCCTCTTTCACGGAATAAAAGATCAAGGGTCATAGATGTCAATGGTGGCGGGACGATGCGAGCCGTACGGGCGGCTCTTATAAAATTTACGTCAGCAAGAGCCCCTGCGGCATCATTGTTCTTTCTAAGCTTTGCTTCAGCCCGCATTAAATATACATCGGCAAGGCGAAGAATTACAATGTCATGCTCACCACGATTTCTTCCGTCAGAAGTCGAAACGCTGGTGAACTCATATTTTTCTACACGATAACCAGTATTGTAATTACTTCCGGCAACGGTAAAATCAATTGCCTCAGTAAAATCAACTGGCAATGTAGGTTTTGAGCGGGTGTAATGATGCAGCTTAACAATTTTAAATTTTCCAGCTCCACATGTTGCAAAAGGAGCACCATCTGTTACTGCAAACAATCCATATTGTTGTCCTCTTAAGATACCACGATCTATTTTGTAACTGGTACCATCCATACATGAGTCGGCTGGTATTATAAGATTCTTTTTATAAAACCTCGGGTCGACAGCGGCTGGATCCGCCGGGGCATTTGCATTCACCCAGCTTCTATAGAATTCTGGTGTAATTGCAGGACCATCAGTTCCATTGGCGCCCGGTGCAGATGCTAAAGGAAATTGATCACCCGATAAAGAAAAATAAGCCATACGGTTATGACCATTCAGATCCTGGCGCTGGTCTATTGCAAAAATCAACTCTTTATTATTATGATTATTATTATCAAAAATTGAAAAGTATTCAGCAGCCAGTTGATATTGGTTTGAAGAAATGATCTTATCGGTGTATTCGATCACCTTATCCATGTCTTCAGTCTTAAATATAATTGGTGATGCATACCTGTCGCGGTAAACTGCAGCATTCAAATGCAATCTTGCTAATAAACCCCAAACTCCTGCCCTTGTTAATCTGCCAGGACCAGCTGTGTTATCAAGTAAAGGCTCTACTGCCAGCAATTCCGATTTTATATAATTTACTGCTTCCTCACCCCTTAAGATTGTTGAAGTCGCAGCCGGATCTTCTTTTTGAAAAGATATTCCAAAAAGATCCAGTGATAACATGTTGTAATAGGCTCTCATTCCCCTTGCCTCAGCTAAGAATGTTTTAGCATTGGGATCATTATTCGTGGCTAAAGCTGTGATAGCGGTAACACTTCTTGATATACTTTGCACGATCTGGTTCCATGTGTTGTTCACGTTTGGATCCGAACTGGCTGTTTCATGACGATGCAATGTCATGTAGATACCATTATCACCCCAGTCAGTGCCACCTCTATAAGGCAAAATAGCCTCATCGGTAGAAATTTCCTGGAGGGCAAAGTAATTGGTATGCTGAAAAAGTGTGGGAAGAAGCGCATATACCGGGGCGATATTGCCTTCCGCAATTTGCTTGTCAGTAAGCCCCGTAACAGAAGATTCATCAAGAACTTCTTCTTCCAATTTTGTACAGCTATTTGAAATGGCTATGCTTGCAAAAAGCAATAATATGCCTGATATTTTTTTTGTCATTTTCATACTTTTAAAATGAAAAATTTAAACCAAAAATGATAGATCTCGCTTTCGGGTAGCTTAAGTAATCAATTCCATACGACGTAATATCATTAATGTTCCTGTCAGTATTTACTTCCGGATCGTAGCCATCATAATCAGTAATTACAAAAAGGTTTTGCCCCGTAACAGAAAAGCGCAACGAAGACACCCATTTATTTATGCCCAAACTTCTTGTATTGAAATTATACCCTATTGTCATGTTATTCAAACGCAGGTAAGCACCATTTTTCAAGTAACGTGTACTTACCGGGGCAGGGTTACTAACAGATTCATTTGGAAATTCGGCAGCTTCCGGTGTTGTGTTCACATTTTTTGACAATCTTACTTTCGTAAAACTTGTATTAGCGGTAAGATCATAGATCTTATTTCCGGAGACTCCGTTAAAATTTGCATTCAGATCAAAGCCCTTGTAAGCCACGCCACCAAAAAAGCTGTAGATAAGATCAGGCAAGGCTGTACCGGCTACAATTCTATCATTATCGGTATATGTTATTCCATTTTTATCCTTATCATAATATGTGCTTAATCCGTTGGGACCTATTCCTGTCCATTGATTTAGAAAAAATGAACCAATAGGTTCTCCATTGATATATCCATTGAGAGTAGCAGATGTCAACCCTGCGCCTGAAGCTGAACCTGATGCAATAACTGTGTAAGGTGACTCCTGTACTTTATTTTTCATATACACCACATTGCCTCCTACATTATAACTCATTCCATTCTTTGAATTATGCCTGTATTCTATTTCAAACTCCACACC
>CBFGXP010000250.1:0-5188 GCA_965652775.1 uncultured bacterium | reverse complement strand
CTGTTCCCTTCTCCTGCTTAACAACCTCCCCCGCAAACTGATAATTACACATCCATACAAAAACACCACTGGTCTGTTCTTTTCCCTTATAGATTCCATTCCATGCCTGCGCCATATCACTGGTTTCAAATACCAGTTCACCCCATCGATTATAGATCCAGAACCTGTATTGGACCACATCACCAAGTATGATAGGCCTTAGCAAATCGTTCGTGCCATCATTGTTAGGAGTAAAACCAGTTGGCATGAAAAATTTATTCCCGCAATTTTTCTTAGCGACTATAATACTGTCTTTTCCAAAACAACCAATACTGTCTTTTACCTGTAACCAATAGTTACCGGGTTGTTTAATATTAATAGATGAAGAGACGCTGCCTGTACTCCATTTGTATTGTTCAAAATTTGACATTGATCTTAACTGGAGATTATCGTAAGGACACATGGCAGTATCCGGCCCGAGAAATGCAGAAGGTTGTGGCCAGACCCATGTAATTTTCGTTGAATCTGCCGCTTTGCATCCGTGATCATCTGTAACCGTCACTGCATACAAACCAAGATCCCTGACAACTATGGATGAAGAAGTACTGCCTGTATTCCAGTTATATTTCATAAAACCGTTTCCTGCATCCAGGGTTTTTGAACTGCCGGCACACAGCGTTGAATCCTGGTTAAGTGATACGGTGGGGAGGGGATAAACGTTACTCACTATTAATGTATCCAATGACCTGCAACCTTCCGCATCGGTGGCGATCACGGAATAAGATCCTGCAGCAGAGACAGCAATCTTTTGTGTGATGTTTCCATTATTCCATTGGTATTGCATAAAGCCTGCCCCGGCATCAAGTATCAAACTATCACCTGCACAAAGATCTTTATCGGGCCCAAAATTTATAGGTAGAGAATGATTAACATTGATACGAATGGTATCATATCCAAAACATCCGGGAGTTTTTTCAGCTTTTACTATATAAGCTGTATCAACCGCCGGCTTAACCACCACCTGTTGTGTGTTGGTGGCATTGATATTATAATTTGGTGACCATGCATAATTCATAAATCCCGACGGCGCATGTAAATGCAGCGTATCTGAATTGCAGCTTGCCCGGTCAGGTCCGAGCGAAATCAGAATTGGTGGCGCGGGGGAAACCAATACCGTATCAGAAAATGAATTTCCGCAGGCATCAGTTACATCTACATAATATGTGCCCGGTGCAGAAACGGCAATCAGCGAATCAGTAGCGCCATTGCTCCAGCGATAAGTAGTATATCCTTTGCGTGCATTTAAGGTAATTGTATTTGCAGCGCATATTGCAGTATCAGGACCAATATTCACAGGTCCCGGCGATACCGCAATAGTGAGTAAAACCGAATCTTTGAACTCACCACAGGATGTCACCATCGTTGCATATAACCAACCCTGCCATTCCTTGTTGAAACGCAACAAGACCGTGGTGTCATTTAATAACTGGAATGATTGTAGTACCGAAGGATCGATGAACCAATTAACCCTGGCACCGCATTCCGGATTTTTGAAAGCGGTAAAACTAACATCCTGCTGCAGATCACATAAAGTTGTATCGCCACGAATTTCCAGGGTATCACAAAATGTGGTTTGATAACAGGGCGGCCCATCTGTATATTGGATCGGCGACACACTGTTATTCTGATTATTGGTGGTAATAATGGGATTGGGGTTAGCAGCGGTCCATGCAAAGAGGTTAGGTTTATAACTGATCGGAACAGTATGTGAAAAATTTTCAAGTGTTCCCAGGCATTGACTGCCGGTGTCGGTAACATGTAATAATGAATAATACAGGTAAAAATTATCCTGGTTCACCGTGGCCACGTTGTTTATATAAGCTGCCGAGCCATCATCAAAGAGTTCAGCATTATCAAAGAAATGTTCAAAGCCATTGATCGGTTTTTTTCGCTGGTGTAAAATGGTGCCATTATCCGCCATTCCTATATATTTTATTTCATCAGGATAAGTAAGATTAACTGACATGGAATAAAATACCTTGCCGGAACGATCGACTTTTATATTGCTTTGATAGGCATTAGTCACCAACGTTGAATTGATGGTATATCCTTTTACAAAGTCATCGTTACCGTTGAATTCGATCACGGAGAATTGGGGCAGGTCGGCACCCAGCGGATTAAAAAAATTGCCGAAGGTGTTGCCATACACACAATAGTTCCCGTTATTGAGCTTCACCGCGGCGGGAGTCCAGTTTAAAAAACCGGAACGCCAATTTCCAGGATAAGGCAGATCAGGCTCCCAGCTTTTATGTGATGTATAAGCACCGGTCGTGGAATTTAATCGTACAAGATCGACACTGACTCCATTTGGCGTATTGCTTTCCCCCCGGTTGATCACCGTGACATAGCTGCCATTATAAAAGATGCCGATGCAATATGATTTAGTAAAATGCCCCAGGAAATTGTATTGCCATATAATATTGCCGGCATTATTGAGCTTCATTACTACAAGATACCTTGGCTCGGGACAGTTAGGTACGGTGCCACCAAGGTAAAGTTCACCGTTGACCCCTTCTGCTACCGAGACATAACGGATATTACTTGATGTACAACCGTTGCCCAGCGAAGAATGAAAAGTTTTCAGCCAAACGAGATCCCCTGTGGCGGTCAACTTTGCCATAAAAAAATCTAAGGTTGGTGTAGGTGGAGACGTCGATAATGGATTGTGATATTCTCCCGAAACCAGTATGCTGCCATCGGATAATACACTGATCGCTTCAATATATAACCCCCTGCCCTGGATTACATCACTTCTTAATTCCTTTGACCAGATATGCTGACCAAGGCTATCAATTTTTGTAACAACGCTATACCATGTAACAGGAGGTCCTGTAAGTTTGTTTCGTCCATATCCTCCCAGTACAATGCCACCATCTTTTGTTTTTGCTGAGGTAAGAAAAGTGTAAGCCCGGTTTTGAGCTTCAAATATTTTAAAAAAAGAAGAGTCTTTACAGTTTCCATTTTGCAGGTTCTCAATTCTTGCCGGCGGTAAATATGGATATGCCGGAATATTGGTGGCGGGCAATGGCGCCTGTGTTCTTCGGGATGCTGATAATGGGACAGGTGAGATCCTGGAGCCCGGGCCGTGAAATTTTCTCGCCGGAGCAATTGAATTTGCTTTCTCAATTATTGAAAAAGTATCCTGTGCAGCAAGACCCGGGTCGTATAAAAAAAGTACACAAAACCCAAACATTGTTTTGGCAAGTCGGATAAGGGTAGCCATGGGCGTGCAATTTACTCAAAAGGCAGCTTCCCATTTTTATAATCACCTGGTTATTATCCCTGTTCAGACGTTATTGCTGACCAGGAAAAAGGAATAAAACAAGTCTGAAAAATGATTAGGAGCTGGGAAGGTTCAATCTTCAACTTTCACGCCAACTACGTCTTTCATATCCTTTCTCCAGATTATTTTTCCCTGGCGGTAAGACACTACCCGGACCAGGCGCCGGTTGGCGGAATATAATTTCCATTCTTTATTCTTAGCGCCATGCTGGTAATATCCTTCCCAGTAAAATTGTTTGTCGCCTGTCCATTTTATCCATAGTCCCTCAGGCAAACCATCGCGGTAATTACCGGAGTCCTTAACTGCACCATCAGGAAAATAATTAATAAAGGGGCCATGTAATAAACCATTTTCGAATAAAGGATGATAATGATGGTCTTTGCTGTTGGCATTTACTCTCACTGAGATGTCTTCCTTATCAGGCCTTGAACAATTTTGCTTATCACAAAAAGTATTGATGGCGGTGATATATTGTTCTGCTTTTATCTTGTCTTCATGAAAAAGGTGCGTGAGCGGCATTGAGATCCTTTTCGAATGGTAACGGATCTTTTCATTTTGAAACTGCTCCCATTTTTCTGTAGAATATGTTCTTATAAATTGGGGAAGCCCGTTGTTAAAACGCATTACCCAGGTTCCGCCCGGAATTCCTTTTTGCAGTATACCGGAATCAAGAGTCTGGCCATTACTATACCAGCTGTTCCATAGACCATACAGGTTATTTTTATTCTTATATCTTTCATATTGCTTGCTTCCATCCGCGAAGTATCCTGTTATTTTATCAGGATGTTCTTCTTTAATAACCCTGTTATGGATCGTATCGGATAACGAAAGTTGCCCGCAGCAATAAATTGCGGTACCGCAAACAAATAATAAAATAAAAATAAGTCTCATTGGCAAGCAAATGCAAAGCTACTGTTTATAAAAACGAATATCATTTTTTACGGCTATTTTAGTACAGGAATAAAATAATGTTTTCGGAAAAATTGATAACATATTACCTGGAATTAAAACCACCCAAAAACCTTCCAAAAGGAATCGAAGTTTTATTTCCCCAGAAAGACCCGCAGGTAATAGAATTGGTAAAAACGTTTCATAAAAAATATTTTAATGACACATATCCAAGAAGTTTAATGCTCGGTATAAACCCGGGAAGACATGGTGCAGGAATTACGGGTGTAAATTTTACCGCACCCCGCCAGTTAAAAGAAAATTGTGGTATCGAACACCCTCTTAAGGTTTCATCAGAACTTTCTGCTGAGTTTATTTATGACATGATCAATGAGTACGGAGGGGTTAATGAATTTTACAGGAATTGGTTTATCGGTGCTGTTAGCCCATTGGGCTTTATAAAAAATGGTAAGAACATTAATTATTACGATGATAAAAAGCTACTGGACGCAGTAACTCCCTTTATCATTGATTGCATAAACAAGCAAATGGCGATGGGTTTTAATGTTGAAAGATGCCTTTGCATCGGCGGTGAGAAGAATTTTAAATTTCTATCGGCACTTAACAAAGAGTACAACTGGTTCAAAGAAATAGTACCGCTGCCTCACCCACGATTTATCCTTCAATACCGCCGCAAACAAAAGGATAAATACATTCAGCAATATTTGTCGGCTTTAAGATTTGCTGATTAAATTGTTTCCATTAGCTTTGCCGCTGCTTAATTTTCGAAATATGAAGGCTTCGCTTCGCTCAGCCTGACAATCAAAAGTCCCTGGGCAACACTTACTGACAATTCTTCCGCAACATTTGTTGCAATTTTTCATTTTTAATTTTTACTTTTTAATTTCTTTCAATCATGCAGAACCAACCTGTACATAAAAACAAATTTTCTCATTTTATTTCATTGATCGGGCAAGC
>CBFGXP010000249.1:0-5194 GCA_965652775.1 uncultured bacterium | reverse complement strand
CATTTCTTTGTTCATTACATCAAGGCTAACATATGGGCCTGTGCCTACAAGTAGAGAGTTTTGTTCACGCAGGTCCGATGCGATAACATTTGCGTTGCCATAGATTTTTCTAAGAGCAAGTGTCAACTCCACGCCTATTTGGCCTGATGCTCCAATAACAAGGATCTTTTCTTTTACCATATCATCTTATTAGATGACAAATGTAAAAGCCAATTCCCATACAAGTAAATGAATCTTTTCCATTATTTCAATGAGGTTTGTTGATTTGATTCTTTTATCAACCATTAAACAATTTTGCTTTTTATCGCGGTCGCCACCGCCTCGTTCTTGGAATGGACATGTAGTTTTTCATAAATATTACGAATATGTCCCCGGACAGTATCAATACTGATAAAACAGGCGTTGGCAATTAATTTATAGCTCATACCTTTTACAAGGCAGGATAGAACCTCTTTCTCCCTTTCAGAAAGATTAAATGTATTTACCGTTTCGGAGGTAGCTTGTGACGCCACTATTTTCAACACTTTTGTTGCAACAGAAGGACTCATAGATGCTCCGGCCTCATAAGTCTCCTTTATAGACTCCAGTATTCGTGAAGGTGAAGTGTTTTTCAGAATATAGCCAGAAGCGCCAGCAAGGATCGAGTGAAAGATTTTTTCATTATCCTCAAAAATTGTTTTCATTAAGTTTGACATTTTTGATATTATTTCCAACAGCTGGTTTATTGGAGTCTTACCCATTAATATTTATAGGTCACTAATTTTTGTTGTTAACAATACAATTTATGTAGCGGGCGATTTAGTGAACGGAGTTTCATCTAATCAAATGTGGAAATTGGAATTCTGAGAAATAACCTGTAATTTAATGTTTTCGCATACCCCAAAAGGTTATAAGCCATCTGAATACCCGATTCCGCTACTATAACTTGAAGAATCATTCATCAACAATTGCGAATGCTACATGAAACAGATAATCACCTTTATTCTTGTAATAGCTGTTGGAATCCTGCTATCCTCCTGCCAAAAAGAAATTTCCTGCGAGGGTTGCAGTGAAAATAATAAACCACCCATCGCCGTTGCTGGGACCGATGAGATAATCACCTTACCAACCGACAGCATCTCACTTGATGGCACCAGCTCCAGCGATCCGGATGGGACGATAAGTGATTGGCTCTGGACAAAAATTTCAGGCCCTGCTTCTTTTAATATCGTTAAACCATCTGACTCTGTAACGAAAGTTAAGATCCTAGTTGCCGGTACCTACCAGTTTGAATTAAAAGTAACAGACAATAATGGACTTTCAGCAAAAGATACGGTTCAAATAACTGTAAGAGATTTATCTCAACCTAATCGTCCGCCGGTTGCAAATGCAGGACCTGATCAGACAATTACTTTACCGATAAATACTATCACTATAAATGGCAATGGCTCTACCGATCCGGATAATAACATTACCAGCTTTGCATGGACAAAAATTTCCGGACCATCTTTATTGAACATAGGCAATACAAATATTGCACAAATACAAGTAGCAAATCTTATTGAAGGTGTGTATCAATTTGAACTAATAGTTGTAGATGCAGGTGGATTAAATGATAAAGACACCGTGCAGGTAATAGTAAACCCTGAAACAAATAATCCATCAGAAGATATTTATGTGGCGGGGATGGACAATGGATTACCTGTTTACTGGAAAAACGGAGCGATGGTAGCAGTCGATAACGCGGCATGGAATTTTAGTGGTACTTCTATTGCAGTTGTTGGTAGCGATATTTATCTCGCCGGAGCAAGAAACGGTTTATTTTATTATGAGTGGGCGGCCACATCCTGGAAAAACGGGCAAGGAACACCACTGGGAAATTATGCTGGTGCTACCTCGATTGCTGTTGTTGGTACAGATGTATACGTAGCAGGTTGGGAGGTGGAAAATGGAGGTTTTGTGGTAAAGTACTGGAAAAACGGGCAAGCAATATCGCTCAGTAATAGAAGTATTGAAGCATCCGGAAATTCCATCGTCGTTGTGGGTAATGATATATACGTCGCCGGATATGAAGATCAGGTGGCGAAGTACTGGAAAAACGGGCAGGCTGTGTCCCTCACGAATGGAACAAATCAGGCTTCTGGAAATTCTATTGCTGTTGTCGGCAATGACATATATGTGGCAGGGTCAGAAGTAAACGGATCTCATCACGCCGCGAAATACTGGAAAAACGGGCAGGCAATATCACTCACCAATGGAAGTAATCATGCTAATGCAACTTCTATTGCCGTTACCGGTAGTGACATATATGTAGCCGGATGGGAAGGAGATACTTATGGACTGGTAGGCGGAACGGTGTCCGTGGCCAAGTACTGGAAAAACGGGCAAGAGTTCTCACTTACCAACGGAACAAACTATGCATATGCTACTGCCATTGCGATATATGGAAGCGATGTATATGTGGCAGGTTACGAAATCGTAGGTGGTCAATATCAACCCAAATACTGGAAAAACGGGCAGGCAATATCACTCCCGTCAACTGGAGGTTGGGCAACGAGCATTGTTGTGGTTAATTAAGGAAGCAATTGCTATTGTGCTTTCTTATTCGGAACATGTACTTTCAATTCAAACATAATGAGTCTGCCGATAGATGGTGATCCGACAAATTCAATTTGATCTGTATTAAGTAGGTTTGTAATATTCATATTGAGCTGTACCATTTGATTTACCCTATAGCCTGCATTTAGATCAATTGTTGTAAAACCTCCCAATGGACCCCAATCAAAATTTTTCCACAGCGGTGGCTGACCAGGTCGGGGAATGATCCCTCTTTTGCCTTTACCTGCTTCTGTACCTATTTGGCTGCCACTATAAAAATCATATTGCTGCACATATCGTAAAGTTATATTCGCAGCCAGTTTTCCTTTAACCAAGTTGTGAAAATTAAGCAGCAAGGCTCCACGATTCTTCGAAGCATTCAAGCTTTTTTCTTCCGGAGAAACATATCCATCTTTATTCGCATCGTTTTTAATGTTATCCTTTTCTACATCCGATCCAAACCAGGAATATTTAATGCCTGCACTGAAAAATTTATTGATTGGATAGTTTATTCCAAGATCAAGACCGTAAACGCTAATATCGCCATAATTAAAATAAGTAAGGAATTGGGCATTTCGTAAAGTATCATTTATTACTGCCCCTGCAAAAACAGGATTATGAGTAACGTTTATACCCCCAACTTCCAGCACCCTGCCGAAAACTGTAATCGGAGGGCTGATGAAATTATTACTGATACCATTATAATAGTTGATGTCAATAAAAAGCTTTTTTGCGACGGTCCCTTTATAACCAACCTCCCATGTATTCACTTCTTCCGGTATCAGGGGGGATGTAGTGAGATACCGCTCATTGTCGCTTATGTTTATATTATTAGGGATATAATAGATCCCTCTGCCGTTGCCAAACAGAAACCGGTTGATACCGGCGTATTGATTCAGGATACTGGGCATAGAATAAGCACGGGCCCACGTTACCCTAAAACTTCCGTCACCAACCCCTTTTACTAAAGCAACTCTTGGAGAAAAAAAGTTCCCAAAGTTACTATGATGATCGTATCGCAAAGCTGTAACAAAACGAATATCAAAAGGTAATTCTTTCTCTAACTGTAAAACGGTTCCGTATTGTGTAATGACTATCCGCTGAAAACTATCTATCAAACCTATGCCATAACCATTTGGTTTTTCCTTTTGATAGCTTAATCCAGCTATCAACGACAAGCCACCTTTTTTAAAATTATGATTGTATTGTGCTTCTGCATTCAGACGTTGACTTCTTTCCTTAAACGTGTTTCCCAATCGCGTTGCATAAATTTCTGCTGAGTCTGGCGAAAGACTACCTCGTGAATTGTGAGTACTATTCCAAAAGTCACGGGTATAATTTGTAATATTAATAGAAGTACCAAGGTCTGCCCATGAATTATATACAGTCCCAAAAAAACGGGGATGAATAATTCTCGCCTGCAAAAAGCCATAAGTAAAATCTCTTAGTTGGTTGCGCCCCGTACTGGTTACATTTAACCTTGTAAACTGGCTTCCACCGGCGGAAAGAATAACGTCCATTTTTGATGCGATACTGTAATAGACATGTGCTTCACCACGATAGCGCCGGAAAGTAAAATCATGAATACGTTCAGGTATTGAGACAGCCGGTCCAAACGGAAAATTGCCAGGTGGTTGATTGCCGGCATAAACTGTATCGTACCATTTATAGTCTTTTCCTGTTGCATATTCACCACTTAGCTTATAAGCCAATTTATTATTGATTTTTAAAGCATTTCTGAACCGGCTGCTAAACTGGTTTTGACTTCCGGCACTTACTGAAACGGTTGTGCCCTGGTATTTACGCGGATCTTTGGTAATGTAATTGAAAATGGCATTGTGTGCATTTGGCCCATAAAGTGCAGCTTGAGGCCCCAATCCAATTTCAATCCTTTCAATATCATCTTTATTAGTAGTTCCGCTGTTAAACATAGCAATCCCGGCACTTGCAGGCGCCATTGTATTACGACCATCCACCAACTGAAACACTTTAATATTGAAAGTGCTGTTCAGTCCTCTTGCATTAAATGTGATTTCATCCACACCGCTGCGTGTATACTCAACACCTTGCACCTTTGATACAAGCTCATTTACATTGGAGCCGGCAAACTGATTAAGATCCTTCATCCCAATGACCTGGATAGATGCCGGAGCATTGATTATTTTTTCAGGCCTCTTTGATGCAGATACAACTACTGCATTACCGATCTGGTCATCCAAACTTAAACCTGCATCCACCTCAGTTGTATCGCCATCGGTAACATTTATCTGCATCTCCAGATCATAATATCCAACATGAGATATTATGATAGAGAGTTTACCAGTAGTTAAATTAAAAAATTTAAAATTTCCGAGATTGTCTGTCTTTGTCGAACCGGCCTTTCCTATAATGATAACAGTTGCGCCGGGTAATGGTTCATTCGTTTGACGATCCGTAACCTTGCCGTTAATCATTCCTGTTTGCGAAAACAGTCTGGCATAAACAGTTAACATCAGGAAAAATAGTGTTGACTTTTTCATGGTGGCGCTACTTTTCAGGATTCTTGTATTTTGAAAAAATTGTTACGGTAGATCTTCCCGATCGGCAATTCTTTATTTCCAATTTCAACAGTTTCGGC
>CBFGXP010000248.1:0-5239 GCA_965652775.1 uncultured bacterium | reverse complement strand
GTGAATGATTGCAGGGGATGTAATGTTGCACTTTCCAAACTTACAACCGGAATGCCTGCAAACTTTATAAATTGATTTATATACAATTCGCTGTAATCATCTTCGCGGTTTTTCAATGAGGGAAAAGTGCGGATGGCAAGAATGTCAAAATATTTTCCAAATATTGGTGCAGCATCTTTCACATGTTCAACGGTATTACCGCTCATGATCGCTTCGTCCTCGAATTCCAGCGCCCAACCTTCCTGTCCCACATTAAAAACAATACAATCCATCCCAAGATTCTGCGCTGCGATCTGTGTACTCAATCTTGTTCGCATACTTGGATTGAGAAACAAACAACCGATACGTTTATTAGCGCCTAGGCTTTTATCTGCAAATGGATTCGCTTTATACGATAAAGCCTGTTGAACCAACGCATCTATATTGGTTACATCATTAACGGAAATGAACTGTTTCAATTTTCGAAAGTTTATTTATTGACTAAGCTATGGAATTACTATTAAGTCCCGCCTAAGGCGGGATTGCGACCCACTCTTCATCTTTCTGTTCTTTGCTCAGCATTGAGATCACTTGCCATCTGCTTGCATTTTAGTTTGCTTCGGCTTGCCATTAACAATCATACAATTTATCAATTATCCAGGCAAGCCTCGCAATGACGAAGGGTCTTTGCGGTCGGGGTCGAAAACAATATACAGACTCTTCGTCATTGCGGGGCCGTAATTAAAATATATCAACATTTAGTTCAGCAAGGCGAAGCAATCTCTAAAGACCTCTTTCAGCTTGCAGTTTCCTGCAACAACGCTATTTCCTCTTTTATCGAATCAATAAATTGTTCGGCATCTCTCTTCTTCAAAGCAAGACTTGGCAATAAGCGGATCACATTAGGTTTTGCTTCACCAGTAAAAACCTTTTGATTCCAGAGCAAATTCTTTTTGAGATCTTTCAATTCGTCTGGTACATCAAAGCCGATCATCAAACCACGGCCTCTTACATTTTTTAATTCAGGAATTGCTTCCAGTTCATCTTTTAAATATTTTCCAAGTAATGTAGCGTTACCCATTAATTTTTCGTTTTCCAATACTTCAAGTACTGCTAATGCCGCTGCACAGGCAAGATGATTACCGCCAAAGGTTGTCCCAAGTTGAAAATGTTTTGCTTTAATGTGAGGAGCAATGATGATCCCGGCAACAGGAAACCCATTACCCATTCCTTTGGCCATTGAATAGATGTCTGCATTTACACCGGCAAAATCATGACTGAAGAATTTACCGCTTCTCCCATAACCACATTGTACGCTGTCGGCAATATAAACTGCCCCATGCTCATTACACAAGCTTCGTATTTTTTGAAGAAATGAATTTTCGGCAATATTGATCCCACCGACTCCTTGTATTCCTTCGATAATAACCGATGAGATTTCTTTACCATTTTTCTCGAAACAGGCCTGCAAGGCGTCTTCATCATTGAGTGGAAGAAATATCACATTGTCTGTTTCATTTACCGGTGCGATATAATTTTTATTATCTGTAACGGCCACAGCTAATGAAGTTCTTCCATGAAATGATTTGCTGAAGGCAACTATTTTTTTCCTTCCATTGTGAAATGAAGCCATCTTCAGCGCATTTTCATTTGCCTCGGCGCCACTATTACAGAGAAAGAGTTGATAATCTTCCTTGCCGGAAACTTTCCCCAATTTTTCCGCAAGTTCCTGCTGTAATGGAATTTTTATAGAATTGGAATAGAAAGCAATTTTTTCCAGCTGTTCTTCAATCCTTTTTACCCAATGCGGATGAGTATGACCAATGCTGATCACAGCATGACCACCATACAGATCAAGATACTGCTCGCCCTTATCATCCCATACATAAGAACCTTTTGCTTTTACGATAGTCACTTCATTGATGGGGTATACGTCGAATAAATTCATTTTATAAAGTTTGTTACAATTAAGTCGTGCCACGGTTACAACCGTGGCACGACTTAGGTTCAAAAATAGTTTGCTTTTAAATTAAGACCTGCCGTTTCAGCAATACCGAACATCAGGTTCATATTTTGCACAGCCTGCCCACTGGCGCCTTTTAATAAATTGTCGGCAACAGAGTGAACAACTAATTGACTTCCGACCTGCTCTAATTGAATGATGCATTTATTCGTGTTGACAGCCTGTTTGAGAAAAATGGGCTCTTTTGTTATATGTGTAAACGGATGACCGGAATAAAAGTCGTGGTACAGTTTGTTGAGCTCGATAAGACTTAGGTCGCATGGTAATTGGGAGCTTATAAAAATACCTCTTGTAAAGTCACCACGCCACGGAACAAAGTGTAATCCCTCAGCTCCGCCATTTGGCGGAGAGCCTGGAAAGCTTTCCTGTAATTGATGAAGTGATTCATGTATTTCTCCAAGATGTTGATGCGTTAAAGTTTTATAAGCCTGTATATTGTTTTCTCTCCAGCTAAAATGTGAAGTTGCCGAAAGGCTTTGCCCGGCGCCAGTGCTGCCTGTAATTCCGGTTGTATACACTTCTTTTAGTAAGCCAGCGTTTGCTAATGGCAATAATCCCAATTGGATAGTAGTTGCAAAACAACCCGGGTTAGCAACATTGTTTGCAGTTTTGATCTTATCCCGGTTTAGTTCAGGTAAGCCATATACAAAGTTTCTCGTTACCGGTTTCTGGTTACCGGTAGCTGGTAACTGGTAACCCGCATCTTTGCTCAACCTAAAGTCATTTGCCAGGTCAATTACTTTGATCTTGTCAGCCATCTTATTTTCCTGCAAGAACTTCTTTGACTCGCCGTGACCAAGACATAAAAACAATACATCGATCTTATCATCCAATTCACCTGAAAACTTTAATTCCGTATCTCCCAGCAGATCCTGGTGAACAGAATGCACAGGCTTGCCTGCATTGCTGCGGCTATGAATAAAGGAAACAGATACACCCGGATGATGAATCAATAAACGAATGAGTTCGCCACCCGTATAACCTGCTCCGCCAATTATGCCAACTCTTATAGCCATAGTCTTTATTTAATAATCAGTAATTATTAATTAATAATTATTGATTATTGTCTTTATTAACTGCATTCCAAATACTCGTTTGGTTGCCAAATATTTTTGAAAAGCCTCTTACATCATCACCAGTAAAACCCGTATTCATTTCGCCGTATTTCCCAAACTTACTGCTCATCAGGTCATACTTGCTTTCAATACCAATAATTTGGAAACGATAAGGCATTAATTGCACAAACACGTCGCCGGTAACATTTTGCTGGCTGTTTTCCAAAAAAGATTCAATGTCTCTCATCACAGGGTCAAGGATTTGGCCTTCGTGCATCCAATTACCATAAAACTGTGCCAATGTATCTTTCCACTGCAATTGCCATTTGGTAAGAACATGTTTTTCCAATGCATGATGTGATTTTAAAATTAACATTGGTGCCGCGGCTTCAAAACCTACACGACCTTTAATGCCAATGATGGTATCACCAACATGAATATCTCTTCCAATACCGTAGGGCCCGGCGATGGACTGTAAATATTGAATAGCTTCTGTTGGATGAGAAAATTTTTTATCATCTACAGCAATTAATTCTCCTTTATTAAAACTTAAACGCACTTCCTGGCTTCCGGACTTGCTGACTTGTGTCGGCCAGGCTTCTTCCGGCAACATTCCTTTACTGTTAAGTGTTTCTTTGCCCCCAACACTGGTTCCCCACAATCCTTTATTGATTGAATAGATTGCTTTTTCAAAGTTCATCTCAACACCTTTGCTTTTGAGATAAGCGATCTCTTCTTCACGACTAAGTTTTAGATCACGGATCGGGGTGATGATCTCAACGCCTGGGATTATGATATGAAAGATCATATCAAATCTAACCTGGTCATTTCCCGCGCCGGTGCTGCCATGGGCAACTGCTTTTGCACCTAGTTTTTTTACATGTTCAGCAATATGCAGCGCCTGGCTTAATCTTTCTGCAGAAACAGATAATGGATAGGTGTTATTCTTTAAGCAATTTCCAAATATTAAATATTTAATGATGCGATCATAATATCCTTTTACAGCATCAACTGTAGTATGGGTGTTGACGCCAAGTTTGTATGCATGTGCTTCGATCTTTTTCAGTTCATCATTTGTAAAGCCACCTGTGTTTACAATAATGCTATGTACCTCGTACCCTTTTTCTTCGGTCAGGTATTTTACGCAGTATGTTGTATCGAGACCACCACTAAAACCAAGTACAATTTTACCCCCAGCTCCGCCTTCCGGCGGAGAGCTTTGAAGATTACTATTTTCTGAAATGCTCATTTTTATTTTGACTTTCGAATATGTACAATAGAATTAATGGACGTACAAGTGAGTGACACAACAAAAGCTTAATAGTAGCAATACTGCAGGTCACACAATATTATATATTGAAAAAATATTGAAGGAACATTTTTGGCTTTGAGCCGTCATTGTTTCCATTCTCATCTTTATTTTTTTTCAAAAATGGTCTCAATAGTTTCCATTGTTTGAATTGGAGTAATCGCTCAAGCCCCTTTTTGTTTTCCTCAAAAAATTGTTTGGTCTCTTCAGGCTTGTAATGATCTTTTGGATCGTAGAGCATTGCGGTACACATGCAGTTCTTCCGGTCCTTGCTCATTAATATCTCGTAGTTCACACAGCTTTTACAACCGGCCCAAAATGCTTCATCCTGTGTAAGCTCTGAATAAGTAACGGGCTCGTATCCGAGTTCACTATTAATTTTCATTACCGCAAGACCGGTAGTAAGACCAAAAAGTTTTGCATCAGGGTATTTTTCTCTTGACAGATCAAATATCCTTTTCTTTATCGCTTTGGCGACGCCACTTTTTCTGAAAGGAGGTGAGACAATAAGACCGCTATTGGCAACATACTCACCGTGGCTCCATGTTTCGATATAGCAAAAGCCAACCCATGTGCCATCAGGTGTAACGGCAATCACAGCTTTACCTTCTTTCATTTTATCCGCCACGTACTCCGGGCTGCGTTTGGCAATACCGGTGCCTCTTGCCTGTGCACTTTCAGCCATTTCATTGGTAATGGTCTCTGCATAATGCACATCATCAGCAGTAGCTACACGAATAATTATATTTTGATTGTCCAACTTAGAAATATTAATTAGATAAGGATGACCAATCCGGTTATCAATGCGGGATGCAATTCACTGACAGGGACCATGGTGAGGGGCTTGTCCTGTCAGAATACACGTCGAGGTCG
>CBFGXP010000247.1:0-5249 GCA_965652775.1 uncultured bacterium | reverse complement strand
TTATTCGGTTCGTAATGACTTTACGGGATTCATTAAAGCTGCCCTTACCGCCTGGTAACTGATCGTTAGTAACGCAATTATGATTGCAGCAGCACCTGCCAAACCAAACACCCACCATTCAACATTTATATGATAAGCATATTCCTGCAGCCATTTGTTTGTCGCCCACCACGCAATAGGAAAAGCAATACCGTTGGCAATCAAAACCAGCTTTAAAAAATCTTTTGATAACAACGAAGCAAGATTCATCACAGTTGCTCCCAGTACTTTCCTTACTCCTATTTCTTTTATTCGTTGCTCTGCAGAATAGGTTGCCAACCCAAACAACCCTAAACAAGCAATGAAAATAGTTGCCAGCGCTACCCAGATCAAAAGCGTTTGGCGGCGTTCATCCTCTGCATAAAACAATGCAAGCTGATCATTCAGAAAATGATACTCAAATGGATCATCTTTGTCATTGTTGACCATTACTTGTTTCAGTTTGTCCAATGTTCCCTTGATGTCTGTCGCGGCTATTCGTGCAGAGTAATAATCAATCACAAAAACCGGGTTTTGATTGTACGCCAGCACTAAGGGTTCTATCTTGTTCCGCAACGATTGAAAATGAAAATCTTTTACGATGCCAATTACATTTGGTTTGAATGGGATATTGTCAGCGTTCAGCGGCACAAACGTTCCGTCAGCGTTCCATGAGCGAGCGGGTATCTCAACTGTCTGTCCCGAGGCTTCCGTAATGCCCAGCATTTTTGCTGCCGTTTCATTGACGATAATAGCAGCCGAGTCAGCGGGCGTATCAAAATTTCTACCCTGCAATAATTGTATTTCGTAGGTTTTCAAAAAGTCCTTGTCGGCGCCAATCAGGTAAAAGACCTTGGGCTCGTCTGTGCTTCCCATGTTTTTAATCTTGACCGTTACGATTGATTTCCATTCGCCGGGCACTCTTGATGTAACAGATACGCTTTTTACCGTGGGTATTTTTGCCATCTCTGACTTTACCGCTTCAAAATTGCTCCTTGCTTTTCTTGTATTCACATCAATTACCACCATGAGATCTTTATTAAAACCTAAATTGGTACTATTTAAATAACGAACCTGGAGAAAGAGAACGATCGTACCGATGATCATCACAACTGAAATAGTAAATTGAAATACGACTAAGACTTTTCTTAACGACAGATCTGTCCTGTTTTGAAGTTTTAATCCTTTTAATAATAATACAGGTTTAAAACGGGAAAGGAGCAATGCGGGATAGCTACCTGATAAAAGACCAATAATAGTTACAAAAGCAAGGGCGAAGAGCCAAATGCGGTAATCACTTGAAAAACCTAAAGAAAGTTGTTTATTGGCAAACTGGTTAAATGCAGGGAGCAAAAGATTAACGACTCCCAACGCCAGCAGGAAGGAAATAAATGTTACTAATAAAGATTCAAATAGAAATTGCCTGATCAAATGGCTTTGAAATGCGCCAACTGATTTACGAACACCAATTTCTTTTAAACGAGCAGATGCTCTTGCGGTAGTAAGGTTCATATAATTGATGCCGGCGATCAATAGAACAAAAAGAGCAATGAAAGAAAATATTTTAATATAGGTAGTACTGCCCTGTGGCATGGCATCCACATTGGAGTTTCTTGCACCATCAACAATATCTTTTGAATTGAGGTGAATACTTTTCAGAGGTTGAAGACTAAATGAAAAACTTATGCCTGCAGGCGCTTTGTAATTATCCTGGACCAGTTTTGTCATCTTTTCTGCGACAGGTCTTGCTTTTGTATTTTGTTTTAGCAAAGCATACACGGAAAAATTATTAGACAACCAATCACTGGCAAGCATGTTCTTGAAACCTTCATCACTATAAAAAGTAGCTTCAGAAATTACTGAACTGAAATCAAAACTTGAATTGCGGGGATGATTTTTTATAACCCCGGTGATCTTTAATGGTGTCGAATCAATAAAACTGAACTCTAATGTTTTGCCTAAAACATCCGTTTTTTTAAACAGGCGCATTGCAAGGTCTTCATTAATTAATATGGAATTGGGTTCCTGTAAAGCAGTTTTCCTGTCACCTGATACCAGGGGAAAATCAAAAATCTGAAGAAACTCATTATCAGCGGTTGTAACCGTTTCCTGGAAAAAGTTTGTGGGATTTTCGGTAGCCAGCAAGTTAGCTCTTCCCATCCTTTGAATATGCGTTGTATTTTCAACTTCAGCGATCTTCTTTTTTGATTCCTCCCCGAGTCTATAGCCTGCACCCGCAATTGTGGATGCTTCACCATTTACTGTTTTATGCTCTATTACCCGGTAAATTCTATCTGCCTTGCTGTGTTGTTCATCAAAAGTCAACTCATCAAAAAGATAAAGACCAATTAACAAAAAACAACTTATGCCAAATGTTAGCCCCGCCACATTAAGCGTAGTGTAAAGTTTGTTTTTCCAGAGACTACGCAAGGCGATCTTAAAATAATTTTTTATCATAGCTATAATTTTATTCTGTTCGCAATGATTTTGTCGGGTTGGCAATAGCCGCTTTTATCGCCTGGAAACTTACTGTCAATAAGGTGATCATTAACGCAGCCAATGCAGCCATTACAAACACCTGCCATTTTATTTCGATCCTGTAATCATAATTAGCGAGCCAGTTATTCAGGTAATACCATGCAATAGGCGCAGCTATAATTGATGAAACAACAACCAAAACAAAAAACTCGGTTGAAAGCAACCGCCATAAATTAACTACGCTGGCGCCGAGCACTTTCCGAATGCCAATCTCCTTTGTTCTTTGTTCGGCTACAAAACTTGCCATACCAAATAAGCCCAAACAGGAAATAAAAATGGCGAGGATGGCAAAATATGAAGAGAGTTTTCCTATGCGTTCTTCTGCTCTGAACTTGTTTCCAAACTCCTCATCTACGAATTTGTAATCAAATGGAACACTGGGCACAAATTTTTTCCAGATCTGTTCGATATTGCTCAATGATTGCTTTGCATTTTGCGCAGGGTTTAGTCTCAAGATCAGGTTATACATATTAGAAGGCTGTCCTATATGATATAAAGTTGGTCGAACCGGGTAAAAAGGAGACTCCTGCATAATATCATTAACTATCCCAACGATCGTAAAAGGCTCTCCATTCCATTTCAGCACCTTCCCAACAGGGTTATCAAATCCTAAAAACCTGGCTGCAGATTCATTAATTATAAATGCCGCAGAATCTGTTGCAAAATCGCGGGAGAAATCACGACCATTTTTAATTTTCCAATTAACTGTTTTACCAAATTCATAAGACACCCTGTTATTAGGAAAATCAACTGCGAGGTTGGGATCTTTACCTTCCCATTCAAACCCACCATTCGTATTCCATATTTGCGTCAACGGGCTATTGGACGCCGCCATCTCTACAACAGCTCCAGCGTTTTTTAATTCAGTTCTTACCGCTTCATAATGATCTCGTATTTCCTTTTCCATACCCATGTTGATCAATCCGTTTCGGGTATACCCAATTGGACGGTCTTTGGCATGCTGGATCTGCTGGTAAACGATAATAGTTCCGATTATCAGCATGACTGAAACGGTAAACTGAGCCACTACCAAAACTTTACGGGGAATTGAAGCAAACTTTCCAACACGAAAAGTCCCTTTTAATACTTTTAATGGCTGGAACGATGAAAGATAAAGAGCTGGGTAACTGCCGGCAAGCAATCCTGTGATCAAAATAAAAATGAGATTAAAAATCCAAAAGAGCGGATTTCTCCATGGCACTTCGATCTTCTTACCGGCAACCTCATTGAACAAAGGCAATAATAATATTACTAAGATCAACGACAATACAAAAGCCAGCAATACTATTAAATAGGATTCAGCGAAAAATTGTCTTATCAATTGCCAGCGATCTGAACCAACCGTCTTACGGATGCCTACTTCTTTTGCTCTTTTTTCACTTCTCGCTGTAGTAAGATTCATGAAATTAATACAGGCAAGTACTAAAACAAAAATTCCAATGATACCAAACAACCAGACATATTGAATGTTTCCTCCTCTATTAACCCCATTTTTAAACTCATTATACAAATTCCATTTGCTCATAGGCTGCAGGAAAACAACCCACTCATATTTTGCTTCTTCTTTACTTACATTGTTCAATTTGGCATTTTTGATCTTCGCAGAAACTTTTTCCATATCTGCATTGTCTGCAATCTGCGCAAAGGTTTGAGAGAAATTACTTCCCCATGGTTCATCCATCTCTTTTGACCACGGATTCTGGATCACCCACAGTTCCCATGGCATCATAATTTTTATTTGTTTGAATGAAGTGTTATCAGGCAGATCCTCGTAAACACCTGTAACTTTTACATCAAAGCTCCTGTCGAACTTTATTGTTTTATTCATTGGATCTTCTTTACCAAAAATGGACTCAGCAACCGATGCTGAGAGCATAATTGAATAAGGATCTTTCAATCCTGCCCTTGTTCCTTTAAGCATTTTAAGTGTAAGCATTTCAGGAGCGTCGGGCTCAAAGAAAATTCCTGTTTTACTAAAGTTTTTATTTCCAACAGAAAGTAAATGACCTCCTGTCCATGATGATTGTACAACATATTTAAAGTCGCTTCCGAATTTAGCTCTCAATTCTGGTCCCATCAATGCGGGATTAGCAACCTGTGTTTCTATTTTACCATTAAAGTTTGCATGCTGCATCACCTGCGCAATACGATCGTAATTTTTATGGTATTTGTCAAATGTTAGTTCATCATATACCCATAATCCGATCATCATTGCCACGGCCATACCAACGGCAAGACCGCCAATATTAATGGCGCTGTAACCTTTGCTCTTAACCAGGTTCCTCCATGCAATTTTGAAATAATTCTTTATCATAATCATGTTTTTATTCTGTTCTTAATGATTTTACCGGATTGGCTATTGCAGCCTTCAATGCTTTTAATCCTACAGTTAATAATGCAACAAGCAATGCCAATGCACCTGCAATAACAAAGATCCACCAGTATATTTTTGTGCGATATGCAAAATCACTCAACCAGTTATTCATCATCCACCAGGCAACAGGAATAGCAAGTACAGATGCGATCAATACAAGTTTGATAAAATCTTTCGATAGCATTGTTACAATACCCGAAACAGAAGCACCTAATACTTTCCTGATTCCTATTTCCCTGATGCGTTGTTCGGCAGCATAGGTAGCAAGCCCAAAAAGGCCAAGACATGCAATAAGAATTGCAAGTGCCGCGATGACAAG
>CBFGXP010000246.1:0-5296 GCA_965652775.1 uncultured bacterium | reverse complement strand
ATAATTATAATCCCAGCATTGATTTTTATTGTTAACCGCCTCGTTTAACAGTTAAATACCCTATATCTTTTATCATCTGGGCGATATTACCTTATTTGCAATAAATGACTACCATGAAACGAAAAATAATCATCCTCTCCGTGGTTTCTTTATTTGCGATCACAAACCTCCATGCCCAGACTTCGGATGCCGAAGCAGAAGCTATCATCAATTTAATTGGTGTACAGAAAAGAGAAGCAATAGATAAAATGGTAAATGTGAGTGGAAAAGATTCAATAGCATTCTGGAAATTGTATGATGAATACCAGAAATCAAATGTGACGACTGCCAAAAACAGGATGAAGCTGTATGAAAGAACAGCCCAGTCGTACGGCCGCATGACACCAGCAGTGGCAGATTCACTTGCCAACTCCTATTTCGTCAATCGTGTAGAACAGGAGAAAACCCTTGAATCATATTATAAGAAGATCAAGGCGGCCACCAATTCATTAATCGCTTTTGAATTCTACCAGGCAGAAGTATACCTGCTCACATCCTTACGAGCTTCCATTATGCAGCAGATTCCGACCTACGGGGAGATATTGCGGGCGACGAAGAATCGATGATTTAATTTAAAATTGTTTTTGCATATTACGCGAAAAGGGCCATTGATCTTATGGCCCTTACTTGTTTTAAAGAATATTCCGGCTTGCATTAATAGCCGGATTTCGCGTTTTCTCGGAGGGGTTATTTAAGCCTGTAAAAGTGTTTGCCAAAACAAAATAAAAATGTCCCGTCGCTAAAAAATATTTTATGACTTCTTCAGGAAAGTAAGTGGTGGCCCGACGTGCACAAACCCATGTTCCTTCCTGGCTTTATCCTTCTCTTCCTCCGTCATTTTAGCAACTTTTCCTTCACTTACAAGATTAAACCAATCTTCCATTTTACCGGCAGGTTGAAACAACATAATAAGTTTGCTTTCCGCCTCACCCACCTTGGCAAATGTGTGCGGCACTCCGCGTGGACCAAATACGCAATCGCCAGCTTTGGCATGAAAAATTTCTTCACCTATTTTAATAAGGTATTCCCCTGATATTATGTACCACCATTCATCCTGGTCGTAGTGATAGTGTAATGGCGGGCCACCTTCCTTGAGGCGGGTTGAATCAAAGATGTAAAGATCTCCCTCCGTGTCTTTACCGGAAACTTTACAGTAAAATTTATCACCATCGAAGAGAGACAAAGGTTTACCGAAACGATCACTGTTATTTGCAACCATGATACCCTTTTTCACTCTTGGCTTAGAAAATTTTTTTGCGTACATCTTAATCGGAATGGATGCAAGACTGCCGATTGCTAAACAAAACTTAAGAAAAGAAGCTCGTTTCATAAAAGTTGTTTATATAAAAGGTAATAAGATACAATTCCAAAACATCTCCTTCTTACCACACCCTGGTGACGGATCTTAATAAACAGTATTCACTGTCAGTGAGAAAAGAACTGCATTCCTAAGTTAGTCAGAAAAGACCATTTGGTTATAAATCCAGCCTGCTACCCTAATTAAATTTTAATTCAACCATCTTCCTATCTTAGACTTCGGAATGCTAAGTTTCATTATCTCTTTCTTTAGTGGGTATGTTACCAGCCTGGTAGGTACGCTTATTCCCGGCGGCTTAAACGCCACTGCCATGGACATCACTGTCAGGAAAGGAAAAACTGCCGGCCTGTTATTCGGATTGGGCGCATCAATCGTAGAAATTATTTACATCCGACTTACCTTGCTCGGGATTGCTTTCTTTGTAAAACAAAAACTACTTTTTGATATCCTCGAATGGGTGATGGCTACCTTATTTTTCGCCGCAGGCGTTTATATTTTTGTGAAGTCGTTTGGCAAGGTCAAAAAGAAAAAAGCTCCGAAAGTTAGACAGGGCAACGGTAATATGCATGCATTCTTATTGGGCATGGCCTTAAAAGCGGTGAATCCAGCTCAGTTTGGATTCTGGATTTTTTGGTCCACCTATCTTATCTCTCAAAACCTGCTGAAACCAGAATCGTTGCATTATACACTGTTTGTACTGGGACTTGGGTCGGCTACATTTACAGGCTATGCATTGTATGTTTTCTTTGGAGAATATATCCAGACGAAGAGTTTTTTTACCCAGAAAAGATTCGACCGGGTAGTAGGTGTGTTCCTTTGTCTTGCCTCGATATTCTGGGTGGTACGAATGCTATGGCTTTGACCGTTAGTCCTCGATAGCTTCAATACCCTGTTCATTAAGTTTTGCCAGTCCGTCTTTCATGGCTTTAACCTGTTCTGTAGAATGGGCTTGCCAAACTGTAATTTCGCCTACCACTTTGAATGGATATTTCGAGCGATAAGACATTGTTGGATTACCTGGAAACTTTTTGTCCGTTAAGTTGGGATCATCCTCAATATCGCCTGTAGGTTCCACTAAATATATTCGTTCACGTCCTTCACCCAAAGCAAGTTCAGCACCCCAAATAGCAGCATCCAGGGTAGCAGTGAGATAAATATATTTCGCTTCCTTCCTTTGCCCATAGTTTGAATTAAGACCAGCTTCAATAAAGTCACCAATCTTCAAATCCGCCTTAGTGCCATGAAAATATGTTTGGGAAAACGGGCTTTGAGCGGGCACATTTGATTTGTTCTCACTTTTATTATTCTCCATAGTTGTAAAGTGATTGTTTGCCGGGAAGTAGTCAGTCTGTAAGTTTATAAATATATTCTTCGATCTCTGCCTGCCGGGCGTTTGCAAATCCTTTATCCTTTCCAATTTTTACAAACCCGCATTTCTCTAACACTTTTTGTGAGCCATAATTGTCAAATGCCACACGTCCATAGATTGGCCTGTTTGGTTCAATTTTCAAAAGTTCTTTAAGTGCAGTCGTGGCAATTCCCTGCCCCCAAAATTTTCTGTCAATCCAATAAGTAATCTCGGCATCATTTTCAATCATAAATTTGGATATACTACCCACTATTTCATCATTTATTTTTATTGTACGCATGATTTTTGACGGGTCAGTCAAAAACTTTGTGTACTTCTCGATATATGCTGATTTATCATTGGGATCCCTGGCAGTGAACGCAGCTAAATAATTGGCTTCCTGGTCAAGCTGAAATTGAAAAAAGCTGTTCAGGTCATCCGCTTCTGTTTTGATCAGTTTGATATTTATGTTTGTCATTATTTGAAATGTTGGGAGATGTAAAACTTTTTGTTTCCCGTAAATTCAAAGGGTAAACAAAACCTTTTCGCCACTATCCTGTTCTTCTTCGCTATAAATCTCCTCTTCGGTTTCTTCATTGAAATCAACCAGCGCCTTCATCGTGGAACTATATTTTGCTTTTACTACATTGCTATCAATGTAAATAGTACCATTGCCATTCATTTGGAACTCACCGGCGTCGGGTATTTCTAATTTGGCGATAATATACTCTTCCAAATCTTCAAAATTATCCTCTTCAGATTCGGTTTTGTCCTGGAAAGATACAAACGCTTCGTCATTGCCACTCTCCCAGCTAAAAGGAAGCGTTCCTTTTTCCTCCAGCGATGTCACCATCCAGTCTTTGAGGCGCGCCTCTGCAGCTACTATCCGTTCCTCCCGTTCTTTTTCATACCTGGCCATATAATTATCACCTGACCGCTTTATTGCTTCTACTTTTTGCTCTTTATTGCCGAATAGATTTTTAAAAAGGTTACTAATTAAGCCCATTTTCGATATTTTTTAATTGTTGCAGATCTGGTGTGTATTGCCATCTATCCCGGAGTTTCACAAATTGTAGCAATTCATTTATGTTTGAACCCTCTACATATTTTGCCAGTTCCAAAGCATAATCAAGTCCCAATATTTCCTTTGCAAGGAAAACTCCAAAATTGCTGTGCGTTATTATCAAGGTAGATTTGAGTCCCGACATTATTAATGGCCGCAGTATGAACTCCTTTAATTTGCTGTCTGAAGGATTAATGGGTTTGATGGATGTCAACACTCTATCATCTACGTACTTGAACCAGTTATTTAAAGTTGGTACGACGCCCATCAAATCTTCCTTACAATGCTCTGCTGCTATATCACGAATCAAAATTGTCTGACCGTCGGAATTGGTTAAGGTCTCACCAAACTTTTGAGTACAAAGGTCAATACCGTAAGTATTATGCAAAAGAACCCGATGCTTTATATCAAAATAAAACAGCTTGCTAATGTCCATGAATTTATGAACCTGCAGGTAATCCTCTGCAGTGCCATTAAATTTTTTCTTAGACAATAAGCTGTGTTTCCAGTAATTCATTTGAAAACCAATTTTATTTTGCTGGCATGCCGATAACAAGTGGCTCGACCCTGGTAAAGATATCTGGCTGAACTTATATTGCAAAGCGCAGCTTCCATTTGATGATAACAATTCATTTAAAATGATTCCACCTGAAATCATCAACTTCTGCTATTTTCGACCACATTATTATGAAATACGTTGCCATCCTATTAATTGTGTTGAGTTGCCTGCGCAGCAATGCTCAAAAGGATTCCCTTATAGTAATGCGGTCCGGAAAGTCGGCATTCAGTCAGGATTCTACGTTGAAGTATCTTGAAATGGGAGATGACATTTTCTGTGGATATTTTGGGAGGGCAAACAAGCCTGTAAAAAACTTTCGGAAATTTCAGAAATTAGTTGAAGCCTTCCCGACAGATTCTCTGGTAAGTCTAACGCAAGGCGATTATAACCTGAGTTTACGGATCTATACTACCTGGGCCTTACTGCTGCGCAATTATGATCAGGTAGAGATAGTAGCGGAAAGCCTTTTACGGGATACTAATGAAATAGCTTACAGTTGTGGCTGCCTTGCAAACCAGATGTACCCAGTCAACCAGTTTGTTTACCTCCTTTTCTCCGGCGAGATAGATTTATCGGCTCCTAAACTCAGCAATAAAAAACTCCGTGAGATCAAATCGCAGTACCATATACCCAAACTGAAAGAAAAGTTCAGGGAGCAGTGCAATTCAGCAACTTTCTTCAACTCATCGAAAAATTGAATTTGGTCGGGGCCAATGGTAAACCCATTACCCAAAGTGTTGCTTTGTGCTAAGAAGGATGCATTAATAGCGTAATTTCGAGTTTTACAAAAGCTTGAAAAAAAATTTGGCCAAAGCTTTGTCAGCCTTATCTTTGCACTCCTGAAAAAAGGCCCCGATAGCCATCGGGATTACTTCAACCGGGTCAGGGCATCCCGACTGAAAGTCGGGAGGGTCAAGGTTCTAAAAAGTTTGAAATATTGGGAGTTTAGCTCAGCTGGTTCAGAGCATC
>CBFGXP010000245.1:0-5317 GCA_965652775.1 uncultured bacterium | reverse complement strand
TTCACTGAATCTTGCTGTAATTCTTCGTAAAGGCTACGGGCCAGTTCTTTTGCCCTATCCTTTTCGATCTTATGCTCCAATTGATATTCTGCTAAAAAACCGCAGAACACAGCAAGGAACAACATTAGAAACTCCCAAAAATAATGTGTCCATTTTTTTCGTGAGGTGTGAGAGTGGTGGTGTACTTCCATACTAACTATTTATTCTAAAATAAATGTCAGTTTTCCGGACGGATGGCAGCTATCTTTAAGGGTGGTGGTAATAACCTCAAAAGATAATTATTTTTTCCATCCATAGTTGTACCTTTTATTAATTAAAAAACAGGATTGAACAATTCTTTTGATTTTATCGTGATCGGCGTTGGTTCTATGGGATCTGCTGCTTGTTACTATTTATCAAAGAGAGGCCATAAAGTTTTGGGTCTTGAGCAATTTGATATCTCGCATGAGCTCGGTTCGCATGCCGGGCAAAGCCGCATCATTCGCAAAGCATATTTTGAACATCCGGATTATGTTCCTTTGCTTGAAAGGGCTTATAAAAACTGGAAAGCACTGGAGTGGGAAACCGGGAAACAGGTTTATTTTAAAACAGGCTTGTTATATGCCGGCAAACCAGGCAATGAGATCATAACAGGTGTGGAACGAGCTGCTGGTTTATATAACATTGATCTTGACGAGTTGAATGATCTCGCTGCCGCAGATCAATTCCCGCAATTTAAATTTCCCGAAGATTTTGAAATTCTTTTTGAGCCAGAGGCCGGGTTTATCACACCCGAAAGATCGATCAGGCTTTATGCAAAGGAAGCCGTAGAAAAAGGTGCTGCAATTCGCCCAAATGAAAAAGTGACCGACTGGAAAAAAGAAGGAAGTAATATAATTGTGAAAACTGACAAGGATACATATCAATGCGATCAACTTATAATTACAGCAGGCGCATGGGCGGGTAAATTAATACCGGGTTTTGTTGATAAAATTAAGGTGACAAGACAATTTGTTGCGTGGATAAGAACTAAAATGGATGATCAGTTTCAATTAAATAAATTTCCTTGCTGGATGATCGGCGATGATATTAAACATGGATGCTATTATGGTTTTCCTTTATTGGATACAAAAAAGTTTGGTGAACCTGCCGGGTTAAAATTGGCTCATCATTATCCCAGCATTGTCACCGATCCGGATACTGTGAACAGGCAAACAACAGAGGCTGATATTGAAAATTTAAAGTATTGCCTGGATAAATATTTGCCGGGAGTTTTTGATGCTGTGCTTTCAACTAAAATATGTTTGTATGCAAATTCTCCCGATGAAAATTTTATTATAGATAAATTACCAGGGTATGAAGAAAATGTGTCGATCGCATGTGGTTTTAGTGGACATGGTTTTAAATTCGCTTCTGTAATTGGGGAAATAATGGCTGACCTTGCAATAGAAGGAGAAACAGCGCTCCCGATAGAATTCCTGAATGCAAAACGCTTCAGATAATTCCTTTCAATTTCGGTAAATTCACTTTATAAAATCTTTGCTTATGTCTTCCCGTCGCCGTTTTATCAAAAACACAGCCCTGGTTAGTGGTGGTTCAGCTTTTTTACCGATCGTTTCCTCGGCTGGTTTCACTTATTTTAAAAATAAAATTCTTCCTAATGATCAATTGAACATTGGTGCCATCGGTATCAATGGTATGGGATGGAGCAACCTTATGTCAGCAATAAAAGTTCCGGGAGTAAATGTTGTTGCATTGTGTGATGTTGACAAAAATGTACTGGACAAACGAATGGCGGAGCTTTCAAAAATGAATATAGATACTTCAAAAGTGAAAACTTATGGTGATTACAGGAAGTTGCTTGATCAAAAAGATATTGATGCCGTTATGATCGGCACGCCAGACCATTGGCATGCTTTGATAATGATACATGCGGTGGAGGCGGGTAAACATGTATATGTTGAAAAACCAGTCGGTAATTCAATTGAAGAGTGCCGGGCGATGGTTGCCGCACAAAAAAGGTATAATAAAATTGTACAGGCCGGTCAATGGCAAAGAAGCCAGCAACATTTCAGGGATGCTGTTGATTTTATAAAAACCGGGCAATTAGGAAATATCAGGACGGTTAAAGTTTGGTGTTACCAGGGTTGGGTAAAGCCCGGTGAAAAGATCCCTGATTCAGAACCACCTGCTGGCGTTGATTATGCAATGTGGCTGGGCCCTGCACCAAAAAGAAAATTCAACGCAAACAGGTTTCATTTTCAATTTAGATGGTTCTGGGATTATGCCGGAGGATTGATGACCGATTGGGGAGTTCATTTAATGGATTATGCCATATTTGGAATGAATGCAGATGTTCCAAAAACTGTTTCAGCATTGGGGGGGTACTTTGCCTATCCTGATCTCTACCAGGAAACACCGGACACCATGGGTGCATTATACGAGTTTGATAAATTCAATCTTATTTGGGATCATGCAATGGGAATTGATAATGGTTTGTTTGGAAAAGATCATGGAATTGCATTTATCGGTAATAACGGAACACTGGAATTAGATCGTGGTGGATGGGAAGTGATAGCTGAAAACAGGAGTAAAGAGAAGGTAATGGTAGAACGAAAAAAATCAACCGACAATCCTTTACTGAAACATTGGGAAAATTTTGTTGCTGCCATCAAATCAGGTAAGCAGGAAGATCTGAATTGCCCCGTCAGCACCGGTGCTCATATTGCTACTGTTTGCCAGCTTGGAAATATTGCTTACAGGAGCAAAGAAAAAATTACCTGGGATAAAGCAAAACAACAACTAACGAATGAAAAACTGAATCAGCAATATTTATTTGCTCACTATCATAATGGATACAAGCTTCAAAAGGTCTAGTGACCTTGAAAAAATTATTGATCAAGAAAACCTGTCCCCCTAACGAAAAAATAAAAATAGAGTTATCCCCATCTATTAAACCCTCTATAATTTGTTCTGTCTGAAATAGCAGTCATCAACCTGCAGACTCTCCACTCTAAGAACAAATTGATTTTCAAACCCAAAAAATGTATTAACAAAACGTTCTGCCTGTTGGCATAGTTTTCTCTTAGATCGTTGCAAAAATGAGTTTCTAGTCTCGCGATAAGCTGGACAGCTCTATGAGAGCGGAGGGGCTGCATTTATTGCAGCTCCCTTTTTATTGCTGCTACTGTCTTCTTTTCGCTTCCTACAAAAATTTTATCGTCATAAATGATAACAGGACGTTTTAGAAAAGTGTATTCATCCAAAATGTATTGGCGATAATCCTTTTCGGTTAGTTTCTTATCTTTTAATTTCCACTCTTTATACTTTATTGCACGGCGACTGAATAATGCTTCATAAGATCCTGCCATTTTTTTCATCTCATCCAACTGGGCAGGAGTGATCTTTTCAAACTTTATATTCTGAAGAGTAAATTCTGGACCTATCAATTTATCAAGACCGGTTTCTTCAAACAGGGCGAGGCTGGTCGTACAGTGACCGATCGTATATATCTTTTTCATGTATACGAAAATACAGCTCTGTTTATCGATGCCATCCCGATTGAATCGGGGTGGCATCGATAGGGCCCGATTATCGCTCAATAAGATGAAAGGGGCGTTGCAAAAAGAAGTTAAATCAAGGCCCAGGAGCCGGTATCAAAATCTCTTTTCTTCATTCGTAAACGGGCCCACCATTTGCGGGTTATATTTGCATAATAATTTGAGCTATGATCAAAACAGGAAACCCGATTATCAGCATTTATACGGAAATGACCCCTAACCCGGAAACAATGAAGTTTGTGGCGAATAAACTTTTATACCCGGGTAAGAGCATTGACTTTCCAGATGTGGAAAGTGCAAAGCCTTCACCGCTTGCCATTGAGTTGTTTGGCTATCCTTTTATTAAGGCCGTGTTTATTGCCAGCAATTTTGTAACACTCACAAAAACTCCTGATACAGATTGGAGTGATGTGATCCCAAGCATCCGTCAGTTCCTGAAAGAATACCTCGAAGAAGGGAAGTCTGTAATAAATGAAGAAGAAGTTGTAACGATTAAGAAAGAAAGCAGCAACGAAATTAGTGCGGATGACGATGACGTTGTAAAACGTATTAAAGAATTGCTGGAAAACTATGTAAAGCCTGCGGTTGAAATGGACGGCGGTGCTATACAGTTTAAAAGTTATGATGATGGTGTAGTGAACCTGATGTTACAGGGAAGCTGCAGTGGTTGCCCTTCCTCAATGATCACGTTGAAGGCTGGGATAGAGGGGATGATGAAAAGAATGATACCAGAGGTGAAAGAAGTAGTGGCAGAGGCCGAATAGAATCACCACTTATAAAGATTTTAAGAAATAACAGAGCGGACTTTATGTTCGCTTTTTTTATTTCAATATGTTTACCGGATAATTATCGGCCATGAATCAAGCCAATGCATTTGCAATTGAGACCTCGGAACTGAATTACATGTTTCGTTACGGAAAAAAAGTGGTGAATAATGTAAGTTTAAAAGTTCCCGAAGGAAGTATATTCGGATTTCTGGGCCCGAATGGGGCGGGAAAAACAACAACGATCCGCTTACTCACCGGTATGCTGGAAAATGATAAAGACAATATTTACATCCGTGGTAAATCATTAAAGAAAAATATACCAGGAATATTTGAAGGTATCGGTACATTGATAGAAACTCCTTCTCTTTATTTGCATTTGAATGCCCGTGACAATTTAAGAGTGATCACCCGTTTGCGCAAAATGGATGAAAAAAGAGTTGATGAAGTGTTACAGATCGTCGGGCTTTATAATGACCGGAAAAGAAAGGCGAAAGAATATTCACTCGGTATGAAGCAAAGATTGGGTGTGGCAATGGCATTGTTACCCGATCCCTCTCTATTGATCCTTGATGAGCCCGCCAATGGTCTTGATCCGGCCGGTATCATTGAAATAAGAGAGATGTTGAAAAGATTGAACAAGGATCATGGTAAAACTATTTTTGTATCCAGCCATTTGCTGAATGAAGTAGAAAGGACCTGCACTCATGTATGCATCATCCATAAAGGTGTAATAAAGTTCCAGGGCACGATGGCCGACCTGCAGGACAGCGCCGGGCATGGGAAACTGGTAACGATAAAAGTGGATGATACTTCACGATGGAAGAACTATGTAGTTGAAAAATATCCGCAGGCAACAAGTACTGTCAGCAACGAATTTATCTTACCGGTTGAGAGCAGTGATGATGTTACAAACATTACCCGCGACCTTGTGACGCAGGGAGTGCCTGTAAGAGGGATTCGCACTAATGAAGGATTGGAAGAATGGTTTATTAAAATGACATCAAACTAACT
>CBFGXP010000244.1:0-5321 GCA_965652775.1 uncultured bacterium | reverse complement strand
CCAGGCTATGGTGGCACGCAAAGATTAGTTCAGTTGATCGGTAAAGGACGAGCCCTGGAACTTTTAATGAGCGGAAATATGCTCGATGCTCATGAAGCAAAAGAAATGGGATTGGTAAATCATATCACCGGCGTGGACAATCTGCTTGAACAAACAAAATTAATTCTGTCGGTGATCAACTCCAAGGCTCCGCTTGCTGTTGCAGCATGCATCAAAACAGCGAATGCTGTTTTTGATGAAACTAAAAATGGATTTGATATTGAAATAGAAGAATTCGGAAATTGTTTTGCTACGGAAGATATGAAGGAAGGTGTAGCAGCATTTCTTGAAAAAAGAAAAGCGGCTTTTAAAGGAAAGTAATTATTCAAAAGCATTTTTGAAAGTTATCGTTTGACCCTTTGAGATTTTTACTTCAACGATGCCTTTATTAACGACGAGTTTGTCCCATTCCACACCAACCGGTATCCAGGTTTTGAAAGGAAGTTTTATCCTTAATGTGCCGGCAACCTCAGCTCTTATTTTTACATCCATAGGCACACCATTTTCTTTTTTTGCGGAAACCAGAAACGCTCCTTCCGCTCTCAGTGTTTTAAAAGAAACGTCTTTCCATCCTTTTGGAATAGCAGGAAATACTTCAATAAAATCTTTATGACTTTGCAAAAGCATTTCATGAACACCTTGTGCAAAAGCAAAATTTCCTTCAAGTGTAAAAGGCCTGTATGTAAAGTCTGAATATTGCCCGCCTTTCTGATCACCATTTAAATGAAAGCTATTTGTCGAAACAAAATTTGTGGCAAACTTTTTCAAATTCACCGCAGCTGAATCACCGTTTTGTGCTCTTGCATAAATAGAAGCGATCCAGGCAAAGGAATAACCTACCCATTGTCTTGTTCCCAATTTTTCAATATGACGAAGAGATTTTTCTATTATTGATCTCTCCATTGAATCCTCCACATTCAACAATCCCAAGGGATGGATTGCCATAAAGGGAGAATGGTGACGATGAGAATGCTCCAAATTTTCCTTTACTGAAACAGTCAGTCCCGTTTCATTTGCAGTAAGGTCCGGGAACAACCTGCTATCGCCAACCATTTCTTTTATACTTCGCTTTGTTTCTGCATCGAGTATTTCAATATACTTATCATACAAGTGCTTAATTAAGGCCAGGTCATAATTTGTATAGGCCGGAAACCAGGCTGTAATACTGTTATTGTTGTATTCGGGTGAGGAGCTTAATGGAAGTTTATATTTTCTTTCAACAGAATCCCACTTTCTTATTCCCCATATATATCTTTCAACTTCATCAAAATAAGGAATGCATTTTTCAATAAGGTATTTTTTATCCATTCCGTATCTCCATTGCCAGTAAAAATGTTGCGACAACCAGGTCGATGTTGTCGGTGACATAGAGTACTGGATCCACCCGCCCATCGGCTTACCGGTTATCGTTGTAACTCCCGGCACATTCAAACCTAAAACTTCAAAATATTGTTTTGTCCATCTTTCATTTTCATCTTTTACTTTCCACAACCAATTGGTAAAACTTGCTGTAAGATCGAGATGATTACCGGAATAACCGGGCCAGTAACTCAGTTGCGTATTCAAATCATGATGAAAGTCGCCCTTCCAGGGCGGCAACATTCCATCATCTGCCGTCCAAATTGCCTGTAATGAAATGGGCGGTGTATTGCTTCTTGCAACGCAGCCAAATTTGTACATGTCCAAATAATACTGTCGTTCAAGAATTGAATCCGGAATTGAAACAGATGAACGTTTCCAGAAATCATTCCACCATGCAACATGTGAGGGCCATCCAGTGGGTTCCTTATGTAATACATTTAACTCCGGGAGTGATGCCGGTTTATTATTCGTGATCGTCCACTGACCAACAATTTTTTTTCCGGGAAACCGGTACCATTTGATCAGTACTTCGTAATAATTATTTTTCCAGGTTGGTTGATGATATAAAATGTAGTCAAACCCCTTCTTCACCGTTCCCTTTTGATAACCCAGCCGTTCAAGACTTTGCCCTGAAACACTGTTACCGGTTTTTCCAGCTTTACCTGTATTATAATTTGGAATAATAAGAGTGGGAACTATATCCCCGCTGATATCTTCAAATCCAAAATAGCCAACTTGTCTTGTAGCATGAATGTAATTATTGAACCTGGCGCCATTTTCAAATTCTACAACACTTAACCCGTTTGTAATATCCAGCGAAACTTTTTTTACCTGCCCGATCTTATTAAGATCAAACTCAATTGCAGCTCCGGGAATTTTAGTTGGAGCTGGGTATTTTTCATAAGGCTCATCCCCGATTTTTTGCACTGAATCATATTGATTCAGTTTTACTTTTTCTACCACCCATCTGAATTTCAATTTATCGATCTCCGGCATCGGGCGGTCATCCCAGAGATCAACACGATCGAGTGACATTCGGATCTTATCATCTTTTTCCCAGATCAATGCGCCCAACCATCCATTTCCAAGAGCTATTCCTTCATCCCATCTTTTAGCAAGTGAGTCAAAAACAAGATTATGTTGAGTTTTAGGTTGTCCGAAAATACCTGCTGAAACAAATAGCAACAAAGGGAACAGTCGTGTCAATTATTAATTATTAATTGTTAATTATTAATTCTTTTTCTCCGGTGGTTTAACAATTGTGGTGTCAGTTTCAAGAATTGGTACATAATAGTTACCCGTATCTAAAGTTACTTTGGGAAAATTGTTTTTCAGCATTTGCCATTCAGAAGAACTGATAAATGTTTTATAAAGATAGATGGCTTGTAAACGAGGAAGGTTTTTTAATTGAAGTATTCCCTGGGCCGTTATAATTGTTCCAACAAGGTTAAGGTATTGCAGATCGACCAGGGATCTTAAAGATGCAAGTCCTTTATCAGTTATTGATGTATTATCCAATTGCAAACGGGTAAGATTTGTAAGGTTAGAAACATTTCTTAATACTGTGTCTGAAATTTTTTTTCCACTGAGGTTTAACCAAACCAATTGTTTTTTTATTTGATGCAGTAAAACAATATCATCATTAACTACTGAATCGACAATTACAAAATTTGCTTTCAGGTAATTGCTGCTTTGAGCAACTGGTAATACAACTATTCCTCTTGCCTTTAATTTTTGAATATCCTTTTCATCTGCTTTCGCTACAGGCGCCACGGGTACGTCAGGTAGTGCCTTTTTTACTTCCTTTTGCAATGACAATAAAATTGGTTTTATTTTTTCTGTTTGCTCCAGCTCCTTTGTTTTTCTATCAAATGTTGCACCGGTTGAAACCCACCAATGCAATATTTCAATTTCATTTTCTTTTAGCTGTGGCTTTTCTTTTGGCGGCATATGATCTTCTTCGTTACGTGGCAACAGAATTCTTTTTATCATATCACTTTCAGCTGCATTGCCTGGCTTAATTACCTTCCCATCTTTCCCGCCCTTCAAAATAAATGATGGCTCATCTAATCTTAAGCCGCCTTTCTTTTTCCGTTTGTTATGACACGTATAACATTTGTCTTCAAATATTGGTTGGATGATATCTGCATATACATTTGCCTCCTGCACATCTGCAATTGGTTTGAATTCTTTCCCGGTTGAATCTTCACTCTTAGAAAATCCTTTTACCAGGTAATCAGAACCATGTGTAAGTGAACCACCGAGATGACCGGTGACAATAATTAATGGGACCATTACAAGAATGACCCATTTTGCAAAAACATTTTCCCACCGGTTAAACAGGTATGCGATGAGTGAAATAGATGCGGTAGAAATCCCGAACCATTGATGTGTACTCACCAGTTCTTCATCATAATCCCCGCTTTGTGAAAGTAAATAGCCGCTGATACAGGAAGCTACAGCACTGAGCATTCCCCAAAATAAGGCAATGCTGGTAGCAGCATGAAGTGAAGCAAATTTAGGTTTGAGTGCAAGCAATTGAAATAAACCAGCGAGCAATAAGATACCGATCGGCAAGTGTACCAATACGGGATGAAAGCTTCCAATAACTTCAGAGATGCTAAGTAATAAAGAAACAATAATCATTAATCAATAATAAATATTTTCAGGCATATCGTTTACGCAGCATCTGCATCATGTACACATTTATTTCCCATTGATTGGCCAGCGGCTGTCTTGTATACGCTGTGGTTGGCATATAATCCGGCGGGCCAAATTCAGTAAGGAATGTCATCCTTTCTCCACTCCTCTTTTTTCTTTCTACTACCTTATCCCACCATGCAAAATGTGTTTTTACAACATTCTCCCATTCGGGTGCCCGTGGGTCATTTACCTGCGGTCCTTCGGGATGGCCGATCCTTGCATGGATATGTTCAACTCTTTCCAGGGCCATATTTAATGTATCCTGCTGGTCTGCTAATAAACTTTCATGCACATTACACCAATGTGATACATCAAATGTGATCTTCATATCCGGGTATTTCTCCATGAATTGTCTTGCAACCGGGGCTGCATATAATATTCTTGAACGATGTGTTTCATGACATATCGTTACCCCGGTTTCTTTTGCAAGTGCAATAGTGTGTTCTATGAACTTCTTATTGTGATCAAAACTATAATGATCCCTGCCTGAATGATTGTTAACATAAAGCGGCCGCTGGATATTTTGCTTTGCTGCTGCATCCACCATCTTTTTATAATAATCCAGGTGCTCCTGCGGATCATTCTGGAAACCTCCGCAAAGAAAGCCCACTTCCAATCCATGCTTTTTTAATGCAGCAAACAATTCATCTTTCTTATTATCTGCCGGCCACCAAATCTCTATTCCATCGTAGCCTTCTTTTTTTGCTTTGGCACAAAAAGCATCTGTGCTGCCATCAAAGCCCCAGTTGGTAGCGAATATTTTCAGTTCATAATTTTTATTCATGGTAAAAGATGGTTGAGTTGCTAATGAAGAATTTTCTAAAGAAGCCAGCATCAGCGCTGCCGTGGCAGAGGCTGATGTTTGTAAAAATTTTCTTCTGGATTTCATATTGATTTATTGCACCGTAAGGATCCGAACTTATTCCGACTAAGCTGGGGCGACGCATTTGTTCAAAAGCGAACTGAACCGTGAACGGAGCGTCGCAACGAAGTTGACAGTAGCACTAATGCTGGTAAACAAAAACTACGACAATATCTCTTCAATAACTCTTCCCTTCACATCAGTTAATCTAAATGGTCTTCCCTGGAATTCATAAGTGAATTTTTCATGATCAAAGCCTAATTGATTCAGGATCGTCGCTTGTATATCGAATGGCTCCGTCTTTCCGCTTACTACATTATACCCGATCTCATCCGTTTCACCATAAGTAGTACCA
>CBFGXP010000243.1:0-5328 GCA_965652775.1 uncultured bacterium | reverse complement strand
CGATCACGATCTTTCCTTCTTTTATTTCAATTAATTTTTCAGCTTTAAAATCACTCAGTGTTCTAATCAATGATTCAGTTGCCGTACCGACATAATGGGCGATATCCTCCCTCGAAATCTCAATAGGCATATTTTGCTCCCCTGTATTGAATTTTCCATGGATATCAACTAGTGCTTTTGCAACTCTTTTCCGCAATGAACTGTACGCAAGATTCAGTAACCTTTCTTCTTTATCCTTTACATTTTTTGTAATGATGCGGATGAACTTGACGGCAATACTCAGATCACCGAAAACCATTCTGTAAAAATCTTCCCGCGGTATTTGCATGATTTCGGCGTCTTCAAGAATGACAGCACTGTCATCATAGTTTTTGTCTTCTATCAAGGCCGGATAGCCAATAAAATCACCCTCGCTGAAAAGATCGGTAATGTATTCTTTGCCGTCTTCGTGAGTTTTGAAACCTTTTACTTTTCCTTTCACTAAATAATACAAAACTTTTGGCCGCTTGCCTTCCTGGTAAAGGGATTGTTTTTTCCCGTATGATTCAATATTATACTGATCAGCGAGCTGCTTCATTAATCCACTATCCTTCACGTCTTTTATAAATTGTGACAGCCCTTGTTGTGATGGTGCATATTTGTTTCCAAGTATTTCGGCTTTTTTTAACCGAATTTCAATTGCATTCAACAATTCAATATCTTCAAACGGTTTGGTAACATAATCATCAGCACCCATTTCCATTCCCTTCCGGAAATCACTTCTTTCTGTTTTTGCCGTTAGAAAAATAAAAGGGATAGCCTGTGTGTTTTCATTTTTCCTTAACAAGTGAAGTACACCATAGCCATCCAGCTCGGGCATCATGATATCACAAACAATTACATCCGGTTTTTCCTTAATAGCAATATCAACCCCTTTTTTTCCATTTTCGGCAGTGAAAGTTTTGTAGCCGGCAAGGTCTAATATCTCTGCCGTGTTTTCCCTGATGTCTTTATTATCTTCTATTACAAGAATTGATTTCATGAGTTATTATTTGTAATGTTTGGAAATGTTATGGTGATGGAAGTGCCTCTTCCCAATGTACTTTGCAAATTTACAGTGCCGTTGATCAGGTCAAGATATCTTTTTACAATATGAAGGCCAAGCCCTGTTCCTTGTATATTGGTGACGTTTGATGCCCTGTAAAACATGGTAAATAAATGTTCCTGGTCTTTTTGCGAAATACCAATTCCCTTATCTGCCACAGTTATTACATTTTTTTCACCGTCACTGTTCACCGAAATTGTGATAGGTGAATCTTCTTCGGAAAACTTAGCGGCATTGCTTATAAGGTTGATAAGGATATTCCTCAGCAATTTTTTATCTGCGCTTATGATTTCCTTTCCTTCATATTTAAAATGGAATTTTTGACCGGGCTTCAAAACTACTTTCACATCGACCAATGTCTCGTTGATCATTTCCCGAAGGTTAAATTCGTGTGGGTCTGCGGTTATGCGTCCTTCGTCAAGCTTTCCTAAGGATAGAAAATCCTCCAAAATATCATTAAGGTGTTTTACAGAATCTTTGATCCGGTCAATATGCTTACTTCTTTTTTCCTGGTCATCTTCTTTTGTATATTTTGATAACAAAGCAGCTGAAGAAAGTACGGCACTAAGCGGAGTTCTGAACTCATGCGATGCCATGGAGACAAAACGGCTTTTTATTTCATTCAACTGTTTTTCTTTGTCCAGCGCTTCATGTAGTTCAGTTTGTGATTGTTCTAATTTTTCCAGGGCTTCTTTGAGAATATGGGTTCGTTCATCAACCTTTTTTTCAAGTTCAGTATTGAGTTTTCTTATTTCAAATGTTACTTTTTCTAATTCATTTTGTTTCTTGACAAGATTTTGCTCCACTTCTTTTCTTAAGGTAATGTCAACAATAAATGCGATGACAAAAAGCTCCTCATTTTTTTTGTAATGACTTAAACTTATTTCAACAGGAAACTCTTCCCCGTTTTTTTTCAGTGCAAAAAGATCCCGGTTGGCACCCATCGAACGATTGGAGGGCTTTTTATGAAAACCTTCCCGCAATGCCTTGTGACCATGCCTGAAAGTTCCGGGGATCAAAACTTCAACCGGCTGGCCATTCAATTCGTTTGCAGTATAACCAAACATTCTTTCGGCGGCAGGATTTACAAGTACTATATTCCCTCGTCCGTTCGTAAGAATAATGCCTTCGGTTGCATTTTCAAACAGCGATGTCATATGCGCCTGGTCAAGCATAGATAAACTGAATATGTTTTGACCCCAAAGTAACCAAAGTGACCAAGAAAATAAAATGAAAAACCGTTTATATATTTATGCTAACTCCATTTCGGGATCATTCACTATTTTGAACGTTCTGACAGCCTCAATCACTGGTAGAATATATTCTTTTTTCACATGATCGAAGTCGGTAAGCATTGTTTTTTTCTCTACTGGATCCTTAGTAAGTCTTGCGCCCATCTTTAGCATGAACCTGTCCCATGAAGAAAGATTTCTCATGATCATTCTTCCGGGTAGATAATAAAACTGGATATTAGTGAGAATAGAAGAAGGAAGGGAGGCTTTATTATAGCTTTCTCTTTTTTCAATTTGCTCAGGAGGAGAAGCGGATACCTGGAAGAAAAGTATCTTTTTATTCTGCAATAAGAAAAAATTTTTCTTTAACCAGTCTTTTATTTCAAGTTTTCCGATGTACACACTTGAGCCAAGTATAAAATAATCGTACTTGGGTAATTCATCAACCGGGAAGCGATCTGCTGAAGCCACGGGTAATTGCAGTTCCTGGCCTATCCACATGGCATATTGTTTGGTAGCACCGTATTTGCCTTTATAAAGTACAAGCCCTTTCATAATTTTTAGTTTAGTAATTAAGAATTGGTTGGTTTATGCTGCTGAATTAATAATGGCATGTTGTTTCGTTATTACCACTTCGGGATGCTGCACGATTTCGGCATTAACTGAATTAGAAATAAGACAATACTTCTTTGCTTTTTCCATTGCCACTCTTGCCCTTTCCACATCAACTTCATTGGCCACAAATGCTTTTGGATAAATATGTATGTAAGTGAATTTATATTTACCATCTACTAATTCTACCTGGCCGGTGGCCGTGCATTCAAAGCCGGTATTTTCAATTTTCATTTTATTTACAAATGAGAGGTAAGTGCTCATGAAACAACTTATGATCGCACTTAAAAATAAATGTTCAGGGCTCCATTCACCTGGAGGGCCACCAAATTCCGGGCAGGTAGAAACTGAAAAGGATTTTAACGAGGGTGAACTTACAATTCCAATTTTTCCGCCAGACCAAAAAAGTTCTGTTGTAAGTATGATAGGTTTATTATTTTTTAAAGACATAGTAGTATTCTTTAAGACAAACCTACTATGTCAATCAGCCACAAATAATGATTTAGGTCAAAGCAGAATATGATTTAAACGGCTTGAATCAAAAAGGCATTAAAGATTATTTATCGTGTAAGAGCTCCTGTTCCATTTTGATCGCTTTTGGAAAAAGAATATTACTTTCAAGATGTATATGCTGAACTAGGTCCTGGTCAAGCTCTTTTAGTTTTGCAAATGTGATCTTATGTGTTAAACACGCATTATCGGGAGGTGTATAGTTATTTGTAATTCTTCTCAGTTTATTCAGGTTTGATCCTGTTATCTCATGTTCTTTTTGCATTACCTCTTCAAGTGGTTTACGCAATGTTCTTATCAGGAGCCGTGCATAAGATTCACGGTGTGTATGTGCATGATAAATTTGTTTTATATACGGAAAAAATATTTCTTCTTCCTGCTTCATGTGCGGCGGCATTGCTTTCATAAACTGGCTCATAATAACTTCAATTTCCTGCAGCTCAGGAAATTTTGTTCTATGCCCATCCAAAAATTTGTTTGCCTGTTCCGTGGCTTCTACTAATGCTTTCTTAAGATAACGATGATGAACGTTGAAAATATAGTCGGCCAAAAAATCAATATCCCAGCTGTCAAAATCAAGTGCTGCATTTGAAGCAGACTGTCTTACAATTTTTTGAAGCTCTGCTATAACTTCTTGTGTATCTAAATTTTTATTTTGACAAACCACATCAAGTGGCCATTTGCCGCCACAGCAAAAATCAATATCATATCTTCTGAAAACATCAGCGGTTCGATAATCATATTTCACAATATCGGTTACTAAAGAAAAAGGCTCTATTTTATAAACATTTTGATACATACGGTCTGGTCCTCCTCACTATCAATATTAAAACGATAAAAAAATTTTAAGCATGACTTTCATCATTAAAAAAATTGATTCAATTAACGGCGAGACTTTTAAGAATATCGCTTTTCCTGTCTTTCAGCAGATCTCCAAAAGTATTCCTGGTAAAAAGACTTAAATAATTCCCTTTTATCTCTTCCATTTCAAAATGAAAAGGACAGGGATTTAACCCATTGCAATATTTAAAATTCAGAACACACATACTAAATTGTTCCATACCGTCCGTTATTTCAACCAGCCGTATTACAGGTGTAGCAAGTGTTTCAGCGGAAAGACAAAACCCTCCATAAGGACCTTTTGTGGATCTTAAGAGGCCTGCTTTAACGATCTGTTGCATGATCTTTCCGAGGAAATGTTTTGGCACAGCTAGTTTTGTTGCGATCTCATCAATCTGGACTTTTCTTTTTTCATCCTGCATAACGGCTATGTACAATATGCCCCGCAGGGCATATCCAAATGACTTGGATAAAAACATGAAAAAATTTTTTCAAAAATAATTATGCAGTGTTCGTACGCTGGTGATTAAACTCATCCCTTTTTTTGACATATGTCATGGCGACACAATGTGCACACATATATTTTTGTGTATTAAAGGATGTGTGTATCTTTTGATATTCACTCACAATAAAAACTCCTATCAAAATGAAACGGAAATCATTTTTAGCAATCGCCTTACTTATTTCAGGTACATTGTTTTTTGCTGCCTGCAATAGCGAGGAAAAACCGAACGAAACAACAACTACAACTGCCCAGGAGCCGGCTAATCAGCCTGAAGTTCACGGTACAGAAGTTAAATCCGGGGAGATAACAATGACAACTCCTTTGAACCAGGAATGGGTAAAAACAGGAAAGGGCATCTATGATCTGAAATGCCAGAGCTGCCATAAGTTAACTGATGAAAGACTGGTAGGTCCAGGCTGGGCAGGAGTTACCAAAAGACGTGAACCACATTGGATCATGAATATGATCACTAACGTTGATATGATGCTGGAAACTGATCCTGAAGCACAAAAATTACTGGAGCAATGTATGGTGCGTATGCCAAA
>CBFGXP010000242.1:0-5366 GCA_965652775.1 uncultured bacterium | reverse complement strand
ATCGTTCTTCGCTTTACTGCATCACGAAGTTGTAAGTTTTCTGCTTTTATTTTTTCTGCCGCGATTTGTTCACCTTCCTCAGCTCTTATATCAGGAAAAGAAGCATGCTGATGTACAAGTTTCCATCCAGTCCCTGTATGCTTAAACACTGCTGATACCCGAACATGGCCATAAAACGACCACCTTTTATCCATTAAAAAATAAAGATCAGATTGCTCATTGACCAAAACATTATTGTCAACTTCATTTACATTGATCTTCCTGTTGCGGAATTGCGCTTTCCCTACCAACTGATCGGCAGTGGCTTTATAAAACCGGACTGTTTCTTTTTTATTATTAAAAACTTCGCTTACTGCTGTGCCAAATACCGTAATGTCATCATCCAATATTGAAGCAAAAGCTTTCATATCCCCACTGAGATAGGCATCCCAATAAGCTTTGTATGCTTTCAGAACTTCTGCTTCGAGTTTTTTCGTAAGCTTCATGCTATTTATTTGCAGGCAAACTGACTATAAAGACAGTCCCTTCGCCTTCCTTTGTCTCTACCTTAAACTCGCCATCATGTCCTTTTGTGATTATATCATAGCTCAACGATAGTCCAAGACCGGTTCCTTGTCCTGGCGGTTTGGTGGTAAAGAATGGTTGAAATATTTTATCTAATACTTTTTGTGGTATTCCATGGCCGTTATCCCTTACAGTTATTTCGATCTTATCATCAACTCTTTTTGTTGTAACGGTAACGGTTGGTTTGTAAGTTTCTCCTGCCTGTTTTTCTTTTTCGGTAACTGCATAAAATGCATTGTTGATCAAGTTAAGCAATACTCTTCCTATTTCCTGCGGGATCACATTTATTTGGTCAATGCTTTCATCAAACTCAGTTTCAAACTTTGCATTGAATGTTTTGTCTTTTGCACGCAAACCATGATAAGCAAGTCTTGTATATTCATCAGCAAGTAGGTTAATATCTGTCAGTTCTTTTTTGCCACTACTGCTACGGCTATGCTGCAACATGCTTTTCACAATACCATCGGCCCTTCTGCCATGATGATTTATTTTTTCTTCGTTCTCTTTTATATTGTTGGCTAATTCCAGGGCCTGCTGTTTATTCCCGGCTTCCACTTCCGTTTTTAATTCCTCGATCAGTTCCGCATTCACTTCTGAAAAATTGTTCACAAAGTTCAATGGGTTTTGAATTTCGTGAGCAATGCCTGCTGTCATTTCGCCCAGCGAAGCCATTTTTTCAGACTGCACTAATTGATTTTGTGTTGTTTTCAATGTGGCCAATGTTGCTTCTAATTCATTCTTTTGCTTTGATAAAAGAATGTTTGCTCTTTTCCTTTGCATACTGTTCCGGTAAAGGATTATTGCAATGAATAAAAAGATAGTAAGCCCGCCTATCAAGGCCCACATTCTGAATTTGGTCCGTTCAGCAGTTTTTGCTGCTTCTATATCAGCTAGCCGTTGCTGCTCATTAAAATCAATATTCTGAAATTCCTGTGATTGTTTTGAATTGAAAATGCTTTCATTGATCTTGATGATCAGTGACTGGTATTTTACTGTGCTGTCATTATTCCCTTCCGCCTGGTAATAACGGGCAAAGGCAGTATATGACCGTAATAATAAATCAGGAGCGTCCAGGTTTTGCGCAGCTCCCAGCGCAACCGTTATATGTTGAAAAGCCGAGTCTTTTTTTCCGGCTTTAATATAATATTCAGCGAGTAAAAGACTGCTCGCCACCACACCCCTGAAATAACCGTTTTCTCCACTTGCGACCAACGATTGCCTGTAATACTCATTTGCCATAGCTATATTTCCCTTGGCGGCGTAGATACGTCCCAAATTTAAGAGTACACTTCCTAAATATCTTTCAAATCCTGTTTGCATAACTTGCTTATAAGCCAATTGCTCACTTATCAAAGCAGAATCAACTTTATTTAAATTCAAATAAGCACGGGCCATCGTCATGTTTATAATACTCTGCAGGGGAACATTACCCGACAATTCCCCATATCGTCGGCCCTCCTCGTGATGGATCAGGGCTTTTTCATAATTATTCCGATTGGCATATAACACGCCCATGATCTGGTGCAAGAACGCGAGTTCACTGAGCCTTTGTTTACCTGGTGAGGCGTTACGGTACATCAATTCATCATCCCCGGGAAATTTTCCAACCAAGACTCTTTGTTCGCTTTTAGGATTTTCCAGGATCTCCATTGACATGAGAAGAGTTTGCAAAGACCTTGGGTAGTTCGCCCTGTTCAAAAGAGCATAACCCATTTCACGCAGGGCGCTGCCTTCATCCAACTTTAGGTTTAGTTTTCGGGCAAGCTTCAACGCCTTTTCAGCATAGGTAAAAGAACTATCAGGATTTAACTCTGAATAGCTTCTCGCCATATTTCTAAAAAGTACTAATTGAACGGTATCATTGTTGGTAATGCTTACTTCTCTCCGGAAACTATCGATATAAGCCTGCTGGGCAATAGCCGTGACTGAAATAAAAAAGAATAAAAGACAAAAATATTTTTTCATTCGAATTAATTAACTCATGGGTAAAGTAATAGTAAACTCAGAACCTTCTCCTTCTTTTGTTTCCACTTTTATTTCTCCGTCATGGCCTTTTGTTATTATATCGTAACTTAATGATAGTCCCAATCCTGTTCCTTGTCCTGTTGGTTTGGTGGTAAAGAAAGGTTGAAAAATCTTATCCAGCATTTTTTGCGGAATACCATTACCATTATCTTTTACTTTGATCTCGACAACCCCCAAACCCCCTAAAGGGGGTTTTACAGTCTTAGTACTGACTGTAACTATTGGTTCATATCCATTACCCGCATTCTTTTTTTTCTCACTTACAGCGTAAAAGGCATTATTTATCAAATTAAGTATCACCCTTCCTATTTCCTGCGGAACTACGCTGATCTTATTAATCGAGGGGTCGAGATCGGTTTCAAATTTTGCATTGAAGAATTTATCCTTTGCTCTTAATCCATGATAAGCAAGCCTGAGATATTCTTCGGCCAGTACATTTATATCGGTCGGTTCTTTTTGACCGCTGCTGCTACGGCTATGCTGCAACATTCCTTTTACAATGGCATCAGCCCTTTTACCATGATGTAATATTTTTTCCAGGTTTTCCTTTACCCCATTCACTATTTCAATTGCCTGTTGTGTATTGCCTGTTGCCAGTTCTTGTTTCATTTCTTCCAGCAGCTCATTGCTGACATCAGAAAAATTATTGACGAAGTTTAAAGGGTTTTGAATTTCATGGGCAATGCCAGCAGTAAGCTCCCCCAACGAAGCCATTTTTTCGGATTGTATCAATTGCTTTTGAGTCGCCTGTAATTCAGTTAATGCATCTTCGGCTCTTTTCTTTTCTTCTTTTAGTTTCACAAGGTCACTGCGTGCCTGCGTCAGATCTCTGAAACGTGAATAAGCCAAAGTAAATACAGAAGCAGCCCTGCCCAGCATGTGCCAGCTTTCTTCTGAAATCTCACCTGCAGCAGCTGCACCAATAGCGCCATGCGAAAATTTATACAAATGATAAGTTCTGTCAGGAATGACTTCGCCATAATGTCCGCGAAGGGGTGCAGAATGTTTCTCGCAATAGAGAATCCATTCTCTCCTGTTTTCACCCTGCATAACAATGGAAATTTGCTTTGCGGGTGATTGATAAAACTGCAACATCTCACGGCCGACCCAGGTATCGTTCAGGTTAAGTGCAAAATGATCATTCACTAATTTTTTTTCGTCAGCGTTACTATCTTTCAATGCATACCAGCACTCAGCTTTTTCAGCGCTTTCATCATTTATATATATGCTGCAGGTTTCCAGTTCTTCCACACCCAGCAAACCCATTTCTGTCCGGAGCACATGAGCTACGTCTTTCAATTCTTCAGGCTCCTGCATGGCCAATGCTCTTGCTCTTACTCTTTCCAGTGCTGCTTCGATCTTTGCTGCTCTTGTTTGTGCCTCTGCTTGCTTTAAATCGTTGAAACGGGTGTAGGTTAAATCAAAAACTTTTGCAAAGCGAAGCATAATATCAAATTGCTCATCTGATAATGGTGCAAGAGTGGCCAGTGTCAAACAGCCAAAATTGTTGAATGAGGCTGACAAATAAACTTTTTCATTAGCTCTCATATTGTCAATTACAAAACCGGGTAACCTCGCAAGCTCCGTTTCAACAAATAAAAATTCATCCCAGTTCTTTTTAACTGATCCTTCGAGTATGTATTGCCATTTTAATACACGATCCTGCCAGGCTTTGAGAAAGGCCAAAGAAGGGGTATGTTCATGATATTTTACATACAACCCAATTGGGTCAGACGATGTTTCTGGATTGGCCATCCACCAGGTCGCTCCCAATGTTTTGATATCATATGTCATGATAAAGCAACGGTCGAGAATCAGGTCGAGTTTACTCAATTCAGTTGATACGGTGCCAATCAATTCTTTTAACTCATCGGATTTTTGCATAGCCATGGCTCTTGCCCTTACTCTTTCTAATCCTAATTCTATCTGTGCTTCTCTTGCCTGTGCTTCGGCTTTTTGTAAATCAAGAAAACGTTTATAAGTAAGATTAAATACATTGGCAAATCGTTTCATTACCGTTTTTGCCTCATCAGTAAATGGCGTTTCCATGAATGCAAATAAAGAACCGTCCTGGAAAACTGCGTTGAAATAATATTGCTGTTGATCTATCTTTTCTTTGTCAAATGGGGTAGATACCGGTAGTTGATATTTCATGCTGGCCACATCACGATAGTAACTGAGAAGATCCTTTCCCCGTAAAACGTAGGAAAAATCTTCCTGCTTTACCCAGCCATCATATGCACCCCGTAATAAGGGATGATAATCCAGGGACTCATCACCTGACACCTGTATAGTGTTCGTCTGTTCAGATTTAACGGTGATCCATACATCTGCTCTCGGTTTCTCTTTATCCATTATGGCTATTCCACATCTTAATATTCCGATATTCAGCTTATCCAATTCTTCAAAAACCGTTGCTACTGCCATTTTTAAATCATCGCTTTTGTGCATGGCCATCGCTTTTGATCTCACTCTTTCCAATGCTACTTCGATCCTTGCTTCTCTCGCCTGTGCTTCGGCCTTTTCCAAATCTAGAAAACGAGTATAAGTTTGTTCAAAGACTTTGGCAAAACGTTTAAATATATCATGTGCTTCTGGGACCGGTTCATAAGTAATGAATAAAAGATATCCGTGCGAAAAAAATGCGTGATGATTAATCATATATCCCGGAAGAGAAATGCCTGCTTCACGCATTTTTTTCATGATTTCGCCAATTACAGGTAAAGTACTCATGTAATTCAAATGAGAGATCAACTTTTCACCGCTCAATTGCTGTA
>CBFGXP010000241.1:0-5447 GCA_965652775.1 uncultured bacterium | reverse complement strand
TGGCGGAATATGACCTTTATGACTAAATACCGTGGATATTACCTGTAGTTGATTATCACTCGCCATAAAAAAATGTTTTTAATAGATACTCACAAAATGTGCCAGTTGGCTATAAATAATGAACGAGAGTTTAGCCACCATCTTAAAAAGCTACGTAATATGCGGAATTTTTTTTGCTGTGCACATACACCGTAGTCCCTTGTACCCGCGTTAAGAGTTTACGGATGACATTTTGAATAAGCTGTTGCTAACTCTGCTCCAAGTTTCGCATTGTTTTTTATCAATGCAATGTTTGTTTCAAGACTTTCGCCTTTGGTATGTTCCGAAATGTATTTTAATAAGAAAGGAGTAACATCTTTTCCGGATATTTTCTTTTCTTCTGCAACACTCAACGCTTGTTGAATATAAATTTCCATTTCATTTGTTGCAATTTCTTGCTCTAACGGAACCGGGTTGGCAACGAGCACTGCACCATTTAATCCCAATTGCCACTTTGTATTGATCATAGCAGCGATCTGCGCAACGGTATTTAATCGCAAGGGAGAATTAAATCCACTTTTACGTGAGTAAAAGCCAGGGAATTCATCTTGCCCAACAGTAACGACGGGAATTCCTTTTGTTTCCATATATTCCAGTGTTAAGCCAATATCCAAAATAGATTTAATACCTGCAGATACCACTGCCACTGAAGTTTGTTCCATTTCGGTAAGATCAGCAGAAATGTCCATCGTTTCGTTTGCATTTCTATGCACACCCCCTATCCCACCAGTAACAAAAATTTTTATACCCGCCATTGATGCGATTCGCATTGTGGCAGCCACTGTTGTGGCTCCATACAAATTATTACTGATCACATAGGGCATATCACGCAGGCTGACTTTCCATACATCTTTTGCCAATGCAAAATATTCTAACTGGTCTTTTGTCAATCCTGCATAACACTTACTATTGAAGATGGCGATCGTTGCAGGAATTGCACCATTGTTTCTGACAATATCTTCCACTTCGATGGCCATATTAATATTTTGCGGGTACGGCATACCATGTGAAATGATAGTTGATTCCAATGCAACAACAGGCTTGCCGTCTGCCAACGCTTTTTTTACTTCAGGATGTATTTCTAAAAATTGTTGCATTAGTCGGGATAATATTTTGAAACGAGGGTTAACAATTTTTCTTGATTCAGATGTGTAGCGATGGCCCCATCTACTTGTAATATTTCTGCAGATAACGTATGTGCAAGTTTTAAACAATTAACATCATCTTTACCTAAAATTTTTCCTAAAATAAAACCTGATAAAGAACCATCGCCGGCGCCGGTGCAATCCACTATTTCAATCTCAGGTGCATGAAGTGTTATTGATCTTTCTTTATTGTAAATAGCGGAACCGAGTTTGCCATTATGCAACCAAACATTCTCCACTCCCTTCCCGATCAATTCTTCGATCTGGTGTTGCGTGAATAATGCTTTCTCAGAACAAAGCACTGGCAATTCATCTTCATTGGGTGTCACAAGATAAAGACCCCGTAAGTTCATATTTTGAAATTTTCTAGCTGGTGGAATTGAAACCGGTTCAAGAATAAGCGGAATTCCGGTGTCATTACTAAATGCCATTAGCCATTCACCCGTATCAAGAGAGATATTTGCGTCTGCTAATAAATAAGATGCAGTTTGTAACAGGTCTTTATTTTCTTCTAAATGCCGTGGTGTTATCAGGTTTGTTGCGGCATTTGTTAGAAAGCCAGTGAACAGTGAGCCATCCAGGTTCAGTATCGCTGTATATTTTCCGGAAAGACCTTCTTTAGTGATTGATGCACCCATCTTAACACCGGCATTTACACAGGATTGCTTTAGCCAATCACCATCACTATCATTTCCAAACACACTGATCAACTGCACATCAACACCGAGTAAAGCCAGCTGGTGAGCAATGTTCCGGCTTACCCCACCAGCAGTTTTAGTTACTGATGCTGGCACAGTTGAAGCAACTATCATTTCTTCTTTCATGTGAAAGAGTTCATCAACAAAAGCAGCGCCGATACAGATCACTGGTTTTGGCATCGCGCAAATTTAGGAGTTCAATAATCCCTAAAACAGTTTAAATGAAAAGATGATTCCAAATATGGAATCATCTTCTTGCTATGCAGAAAAAGATATTATGCGTATTCTTCCTTAGCCTGTTTTGCATGTTCATCGATCAATCTCCGTTGTATCTCGAACGGCACAGGTGCATACTCCAAAAATCCGCTTTTGAATTTTGCTCTTCCCTGTGTTATCGAACGAAGTGATGATGAATAACCATCCATTTCAGCTAATGGAACTCTTGCAATTACTTTTTGAAAATGTCCTTCACTATCTATTCCTTCCACAATTGCACGGCGGCTTTGCAAATCACCCATTACAGCACCGGTCAGGTCATCCGGGCAAAGTACTTCTACTTTATAAATTGGTTCCAGTATCTGCGGATCAGCTTGCTGGAATGCCTGGCGGAAAGCTTGGAGCCCTGCAATCTTAAATGAGATATCATTGCTGTCCACAGGATGCATTTTCCCGTCATAAACACATACCCGAATATCACGGGCATAAGAACCTGTCAATGGACCATTATGCATTTTTTCCATCACTCCTTTTAATACGGACGGTAGAAACCTTGTGTCAATAGCACCTCCAACAATGCAATTATAAAAAACAAGTTTGCCACCCCAATCAAGATCATAAGTGTCACGGCCCCGTACGTTCAGATCTTTTGGATCGGCTAACCCTTCGTGCCATGGCTCAATTCTCATATACACCTCACCAAACTGTCCGGCGCCACCACTTTGTTTTTTATGACGGTAATTTGCATCGGCCATTTTGCGGATCGTTTCCCGGTACGCAATTCTTGGCTTTACAAATTTAATTTCCACCTTATGGCTGTGTTCGATCTTCCACTTGGCCACGGCTAAATGCATGTCACCCTGGCAATGGATAAGCGTTTGTTTTAGTTCCGGAGACACCTCGACGATCAATGTCGGGTCTTCTTCTCTTAACTGGTGCAATGCCTGAGAAAGTTTTTCTTCTTCACCTTTTTTCAGTGGTTCAATAGCGACGGTCATATTCGGTGAAGGGAACTCTATCGAAGGCAGTTCATAATTCTTACCTCTTGCATGCAATGTGTTATTTGTATGAGTGTTTTTCAATTTTAACGTAGCCCCAATATCGCCAGCTACAAGCTCATTGATCGGCAATCTTTTATTTCCCTCTACTAAAAAAAGCTGGTTGATCTTCTCGGTGACATTGGTACTTTCATTTTCCAGCTCCATTCCACTTTTCACAGTACCGGAATAAACTTTGAAATACGATAACTCACCAACATGCGGCTCACTGATAGTTTTATAAATAAAAATACATGCAGGGCCATTTGCGTCACAGGTGATCTTATCACCGCTTCTTGTTGTTTGTGGTGGCATTTCATTGGCACTGGGACAAACATTGTCAATAAAACCCATGAGCCGGCCGCTACCCATATTCCTCTCGCCGGATAAACAGAATAATGGGAACAGGTCATGGTTGATCATAGCTTTTTTTAACCCCAACTTCATTTCATCCTCCATCAGCTCACCTTTGTCAAAATATATTTCCATCAGTGTTTCATCATTACTTGCAATGGCTTCTATCAATTCTTTATGTAATTCCTCTGCTTTTGTTTTTTCTGAATCCGGGATCGGTAATTTTTCTGGTTTGCCGCCGGTGTCTTTAAACTTGTACATTGTCATTCGCAGTACATCAATTATCTCATGAAAACCAGAGCCGGTTTGTAATGGGTATTGCACCACTACAACTTTACTTCCGAAATGTGACTTTGCTTCACGAACTGTTTTATCATAGTCGGCGTTATCATCATCAAGTTTACTCACCGCAAAGATCATCGGCGTCTTAAATTTTTCTGTGTATTCCCAGATGATATCTGTACCAACTTCCACTCCCATTACAGCATTTAAAAGCATTACACCGGTATCTGCAACTCTTAATGCAGAGATCACTTCACCAACAAAGTCATCATAACCGGGAGTATCGATAATATTTATTTTATAGCCGCGCCATTTGGTGTGCATAAGCTTGCTAAAAATAGAATTACCACGTTCTTGTTCAAGCTCGTGGTAATCCCCGGTAGTGTTTCGTTCGGCTATGCTGCCGCGGCGTGTTATTATTCCAGCTTCATACAGCATGCATTCCGCTAATGTGGTCTTACCCGAGCCGGCATGGCCGAGCAAGACAATATTTTTTACGTGTGAGGTATCAAATTCAGGCATAGCAAAGTGTTTTTAGTTGTTTTAAAAAACGGTCCTTCAAAGGTGGAGTATCAAGGAGACGGGGCGATAGATCCGGTATCCTGGTGACGCCAGGATGAGAAAATAAATATGTAGTTAAATTCTTTAACTATTAGAGCCTTAATATATATCCTTATGACGTTCGATGAACAAAACTGTCAAATTCTTCACGTAAATTTTTAATTGTGCTGTCAAGTGATTGAAAATCTTCAAAAAGTCTTTCGTGTTCCGCGATGGTTTCTTCTGATATTTGCCCGCCATTAACAGAGGTTTCAAATTGAACACGACGATCATGGGCTTTGATGGATTGTTTCAGGTCGTGAACGTTGATAAGTTGAATGTGAAACTGGTTGTGATAATGTTCAACATCATGTAGTTGGTCTCGTGATAGGTTTCGGCTTGCGGTTTGTTGAAGTTGTTTTTTAAAATTGTTTAGATCCTCGCGGCAGGAACGCAACGAATCCCTCCAGGTATTGCATTCCCCAGAGAGCTGTGAGATGTCAACTGTAACCATGGGATTTTAAATTTAAAGGTGAAAAAAGCAACCGTCCAATTTCCAGGGCGGAAATGTATCTCTATAAATTTAATATTCTTTTGGGGAAATTAAAGGCAAACCGCGGACTTTTTTTGAACAACTTATCTAATTCGGTAGGTGATTTTAAGGCCAAATGGGATCGCTAAGTTAGGTTCATCCTCTTCTAAAGTGCCCAGGATGTTTTCATGGGTTGGTAAAATCACAAATGAACCACCTTCCGGAATACCTTTTTCCTGAAAGTCAAAAAAGGAAACTCCAACCCCGCTATACAATTCAAGTTTCCAATTGTCATTTTTCTTTCTGATTGGACCGATTAACCCGATTTTAATGGCGGCACCGGCTTCCTTTTTTATTTCAGTGTATTCCTGGAGCGTATAGTATGCGCAATTTTGACCGACACAGTTTATACCAAACTCCGCTTCTTTTTTTGATCGTACATATCCTAATGTTACTTCGGGTGAAATAAATATATTTTCAAATCCCCCAAAAAAATTGCGGATATGATACCGGAGATCAGTTACTACTCTTATACCTAGTGGTTTACCTGGATCAATACTGCTACCAGAAGTTTCAATGGCATAGAAAATAAATGTAGGATCAA
>CBFGXP010000240.1:0-5503 GCA_965652775.1 uncultured bacterium | reverse complement strand
AAAGCAGTACTTTTACAAATCTAAAATCTTAAATCCGCAATCTAAAATCAAAATGGTTTATCGGGCAATAGGGGTCTTGTTTTCTGAGTCCGGGTATTCAATTTCATTTTCTGAGTTTCATGAAAATGCCGGCGTATGGACCTTTGAATCAAAAACAAATCAGTCATATACCACTGGGAACAGCATTTCATTAATTGAGAAATTCATTGAAGAAAACAACTTACAATACAAGGTTGCACTTATTACGGTGCATGCGGAGTCAACAGGCATTTTGTTTAGCGGTCCGGCTGTTGCAGCTGCTACCGGGCTACCGGTTATTACCGATCTGTCAGCACTTGATTCAGAGTTGGGGGGCAATGGAGAGTTTTATAGTACCGCATCAAAAAAACTTGGTATTTCTGCTGAGAGCACGACTGCGTTAAATAAAACGATCTGCGTAGCTTTTATGGGTATTCTTCGCTGGCGGGAAGAATATAATTTTTTATCTTCCGTGACCGGTGCAAGCCGTAGCAGCATTGGTGGTGCTGTATGGCTTGGTCAAGAGGCCTGACATTGTTCGGTTAACCGGAAGATCCTTAGTTCTCCGGTTTCAGAACTTAATGAAAAATATTTATGCAAAGGTCTGCTGTCAAAAAAATAAAAAATTCTGCAAACGGAAATAGCAATTCAACGTATCCGGAACCAGGCTCAAAACAAGAAAGGCAGGTATTTAAAAAACTTCAGCATAAACTGCGCAGCCATTTCGAAATGGTTTTTTCTGACAGGTTGGCGCCGTGCACAGTAGTTGTAATTCCTTCTCTTTCGATGGACCAGGAAATATTATCCAAGATCAGTGGTATCAATCATTACGAGGAAAGACTTCTTTGTATGCTTTTATTACTGCGTATGCCGCGTACGAATGTAATCTATGTAACCAGTGAAACCATAGATCCTGTAACGATAGATTATTATTTACACTCGTTGCCCGGAGTAACCGGATATCATGCAATGCGCAGACTTACTTTGTTAAGTTGCAATGATTCTTCTTCAAAACCACTTACACAAAAAATATTAGAACGTCCGCGGCTCATTGAGCGCATCCGTCAGGCGATCCTCCCGGATCATGAAGCACACATGGCTTGTTTTAATGTGACCTCGCTGGAAAGAACACTCTCAGTGCAGTTACAGGTTCCGGTTTTCGGCTGCGATCCGGATCTGTTTGAACTTGGCAATAAAAGTAATGGCAGGAAAATATTTAGGGAGTGCGGATTGAAAGTTCCTTTTGGATTTGAAGATCTTCATTCAACAAGAGATATAGTGGAAGCACTTGCAGCATTGAAGAAACAGGATCCTGAAATAAAAAGGGCAGTGGTAAAAGTAAATGATGGTTTTTCCGGCGATGGCAATGCGATATTTTCTTTTAGCGGATCCGCGAAAAAAGGTGATAATAAAATCTGGATCAGGGAAAATTTGCGGCAAAATTTAAAGATCGTTTCAGATGACCTTTCTTACGATTTGTTTATGGAAAAATATAAACAAATGGGTGGAATAGTCGAGGCATTTGTTGAGGGTGAAGAAAAAGAATCCCCATCAGTGCAGTGCCGTATTATGCCTGATGGCAAATGCGAGGTTCTTTCAACACATGACCAGGAATTGGGGGGAGAAAGCGGGCAGGTTTACATCGGCGCTCATTTCCCTGCAGCAAAAGAATATGCCATAGAAATTGGTAAAATGGGGAAGCAAGTGGCCGAGGTGTTGCGAAGCAAAGGTGTATTGGGCCGGTTCGCCATAGACTTTATATCGGTAAAGGAAAAGAAAGGATGGACACACTACCCGATCGAGATCAATCTGCGTAAAGGAGGAACTACACATCCTTATGTTACCCTGCAATTCTTAACTGATGGTAATTATAAAGCAGATGAGGGTTTGTATTATACGGCTAACGGCCAGGTGAGGTATTATTTCTGTTCCGATAATCTTAGAAGTGAACAATTCCACGGTCTTACTCCACATGACCTGATCGATATTGCCATGATGCATAATGTTCATTACGACGGAACATTGCAGGAAGGGGTACTGTTTCATCTAATTGGAGCTTTATCTCAGTTTGGCAAACTCGGAGTTGTATGCATTGGTAGCTCACCTGAGCGGGCGATTGAATTTTATGACAAGACTGTAGAAGTCCTCCAGTTGGAAACAGTTCACCCAGTATACAATCACTGATTTTTTTAGAACAAAACATCGACAATACCACCATGCACACCAAAGAACAGTTGAAAAGAATTTCGGAAACATATTTCCAGGCATTAAGAGACAAAGATTTTTCGGCAATTCCATTTAGTGATGAAATTACATTCAGAGCTCCGCTTGGGCCGGGTGGTTCTCATAATCCGATAAAAGGAAAGCAAAATGTATTTGAACAGTGGTGGAAACCATTGGAGCCAGCGCTGGATGGAGTGGCGATAAACATAGTCGATCATTATTATAATGAATCATTGACTGAATTGATTACAAAAGCAGATATAACGATAGCTGTGCTTGGTGTTACGTTGCGTGCAGCCGATCGTTTTATAATAAACGATGAAGGAAAAATTGCAGAGCAGGAAAATCATTTTGATGCAAGCCCAATGAAAGATTTTATTCATCATATTTGTCTTCGTTCAATGGATTTCGAAGTGACGAAAAACTTTTACGGAAACATTCTTGGATGGAAACTGGTAATTGACAACCCTGACCTGGTAATTTTCATGGCCGGAAGTGTTTTTATAGCATTTAAAAAAGCAGATCCAAAAGATAAGCAGTATTCATCATTTAGTCCATTTGAAGTGGGACTTGATCATATTGCCATTACATGCGAAACGGAAGAAGAATTGCGTCGCTTTACCCAAAAAATAACAGATGCAGGTGTTGAGAACACCGGCATAAAATTAGACGGAGCTTTAAATAAGCTTTATGTTGCATTCAAAGACCCGGACCGGATCGCCTGGGAGTTTTATATGAAATAGCACACATTTTTTCTGAAGATTGAGCCACATGTGTTTCTGAACAAATTCTTCCCCTTTTTGGTGTATATCCCTTTATTTTATAAGTCTTTAAGAAATCATTAATTTCAGTCATCAAAGACCGGAAATAACAACTGCAAATCAAATTCCTTCTCATTTGCCAACAATGAGTACTGATACTGTTATAGCATCACTTCAGGAAAAGATTGATGACCTCAACCAGCAAGCCTGGGAGGCACGGGTCAACGATTCGCCAAAAGCTTTTCAATTAAGCCAGGAATCAGTAAACCTTGCCCGAAGTATTAATTATTCCAAAGGACTTGCCGAAGGTCTTCGTTCACTCGGATTTGGTTATGTCAGGCTTTTTAAAAATGATGAAGCTGCTCCGCTTCTCAGGGAGTCTCTTTCATTATTCAAATCTTTAAATGATGTTAAAGGCCAGGCGATTGTTTACGAATACTTGGGAATCATAGAACGTAATTGGGGAAACTTAGGAACCTCACTAGAGCTTTTATTAAAAGGATATGGGTTAATACGACAGGTAGGCTCATTAGAAGTTGAAGTGACTTGTTGTTACCAGATAGGTGTTACCTATAAACACCTCGGGAATCATGAAAATGCCCTGGACTATTTATACCGTGCCTTGTCAATTGCAAAAAAATCAAACAACGCCTTGATGGAGGCCTATGCCATTAATATAATCGGTTCAATTTATTTTGATAATGGGGATTATAACGATGCATTGGATTGTTACCAGCGGGGTCTTGTTATTCGCCGCGAATCTCATGACAAATGGGGAGAAGCGGGAAGCCTGGATAATATCGGTTTCACCTATCTGAAGTTAAATGATCTTGATAAGGCAATTGACTATTGTAAACAAAGTTTAAAAATAACCCAATCTACAGGCGATAAAAAAGGAGAAGCAAATACGCTGCTTCATCTGGCTGAAACATTCCAGCAGGCCGGTGACATCCGGCAGGCATCGGCATTTTCAAATGAAAGTTTGGAAATAAGAAAGGCAAGGGGTGATAAAAGAGGAGAAGCTGAAGTGCTTTTGTTCCTTGCTGATCTTTATAAAAACGGAGATAATACAGAAGACCGTCAAATTTTTGAATGGCTTACGGGTGCATTGAAGATAGCTGATGAAATAAAGGCGCAGGATCTTTTAAGTAAAGCTTATTATAATTTACACGAGTACCATACGCAAAAGGGAAACCATAAAGAATCTCTTATTCAGTTGGAAGCTCACCTTCAAATAGAAAAGGAACTTCATAAGAATACGATCAATCAAAAAATTTCAAATCTTGAGATCTCTCATAAAGCTGAGGTCATCAGCCAGCGAAATAAAGAGCTGATCGAGCTAAATGAAAAAATCGAAAGAGCAAATGCAGACTTAAAGATCGAAGCTTCGCTGGAAAGGGTTAGAGCTGTTGCGATGGGGATGAAAGAACCTGCAGATATGATCAATGTGTGCAGGATGATCTCTGATCAGTTACAGCAACTCGGATTTAAAGAGATTCGTAATGTACAGACCGTTATTATTTACCCGCAAAAACATGAATACCTCAATTATCAATATTTTATTCCGTATGATAAAGAATCTATAGAAACCATTGACTATCGCCTTCACCCTGATGTACTGGAATTTACCAATCAAATGCTGTCATCCGCGGATGCTTATTATACCAAAACATTTGAAGGAGACGAGTTGAAAGTCTGGCGGGAATATAGAAAGCAAACCAACCAATTGCCGGACCCCAGATTAGACACAACTTCTTCGTCGCATTATTATTTTTATTCTATCGGGTCCGGTGCCTTGGGTGTTACGACTTATGCGCCATTGAGTGAAGAACAAATAACTCTTTTCAAAAGATTTCGCAATGTGTTTGAGTTAGCTTACAGAAGATTTATTGATATCGAAAAAGCACTTGCCCAGGCGAGAGAAGCGCAGATACAACTGGCATTAGAAAGGGTTCGTGCCAGAACAATGGCGATGCATCGCAGCGAGGAACTTTCAGAAGTGGTCAAACTACTTTATCAGGAATGTGATAAACTAAAGATCAATAATGAATCAACAGATATCGAGATTGGTTTAATAGATGAGGAAACGGGTATCGCTTCTATCTGGGCGCATTTTTATTTATCCGATGGAACTATTTCCACTTTTAATTTCCCTTTTACCCATTTCGAGGAAGTCAATGAAGAATTCAAAAAATGGAAAGCTACACCGGTTGAAAAAAGAAATGAGCTTTTCTTCACTACAGAGTTTTCAGCTGAACAATGGCAGCGATTTGCGAATATCGCCGAAGGATTGCCTGAGCTATCTGAAATATTCCGTCCATTAATTGAAGCGAAGATCACAAAATGGGTAACGCATAATGCCTATTTTTCTCATGGCATCTTAACCTTACAGGGTACTGAAGCTTATTCGCAGGAAACACAGGAAATTCTGAAACGTTTTGCAAAGGTATTCGAGCAAACCTATACCCGTTTTCTTGATCTGAAAAAAGCCGAAGCACAAA
>CBFGXP010000239.1:0-5509 GCA_965652775.1 uncultured bacterium | reverse complement strand
TTTTTTGGTTTCTTTTATTTTAATAATCGTGAGCAGGCAGCGCTGAAGCAAAAAAGAGCTATCCAGGATTCAGTTGAAAAAGCAAATCAACCTAAACCCAAACCCGAAACTGTCACTCAAAAACAAGATACTTCACAGGTTACTACGATTCAAACGATAACTACGGCTGGTCAGTTTCAAAAAGCCACATTAGGAACTGAGCAACTTACCTATGTTGATAATGAGCTTGTAAAAGTTGCTTTTACTAATAAGGGTGGCCAGATAAAATGGGTAGAGCTTAAAAAATTTAAAGATCAGCAAAACAAATTGGTTCGGCTTGCATCCACTGATTTTGATAAGATTGATTATAAGATCAAAAGTGATCCCGGTGAAACCGGAAATATTAAGGATTTTTATTTCACGCCGAACGGTATTGTTAAGCAAGGCGATTCAGTACAAAAAATTTCTTATACACTGGGTGATAGTTCCGGACGTTCAATAACTCATGAATTCGTTTTTAGAAAAGGGAACTACATGATTGACTTTAATTTAAAGTTGAGCAAAGCAAATACATTCTTGGATAATGAAACACTGAACCTGCAATGGCAATACAAGGCTTTGAAGCAGGAAATGGATCTATCTTATGAAAGGACAAATTCTCAAATGGGATACGTGATGGATGATGAATTTGATTATTTCACAGTTGGTCGTCGCAGTGATGTTCAGTTTAGTAAGCCGGTTGAATGGGTGGCGATGCGCCAGCGATTTTTTAACGGGATATTGGTAGCTAAGAATAATTTTTCAGGTGGTAAAATGGAATGGACGAGTCCTAATGACTCTGTTACTGTTGTGCAGTCGACAGCAACGTTGCAACATGCAGCAAAGGGAACAGATGTTACCATTCCTTTAGCCGTTTATTATGGTCCCAGTGATTTCCGTATTCTGAAGAAATATGATAAACAAATGGGTAAACTGGTAAATCTTGGCCAGGGTATTTATGCATTTGTAAGACCTATCAACAAGTTTATCGTATTACCTGTATTTGATTTTTTCAGTAAGATGGTAGGCAGCATGGGGATTGCAATTCTGTTGCTCACATTTGTAATCAGGTTACTTATTTCACCATTAACATATACAAGTTATTTGAGTGGTGCTAAAATGAAAGTGCTGCGTCCTGAAATTGAAAAATTAAAAGCAAAGCACGGTAAGGATCAGCAGGCGATGAGTATGGAACAAATGAAGCTTTTCAGAGAAGCGGGGGTAAATCCTTTGGGCGGTTGCATACCAGCGTTGTTACAGATCCCCATCTTTTTTGCACTCTATAGTTTCTTTAATTCTTATGTTGATCTGAGGGGAGAAAATTTTTTATGGGCAAAGGATCTTTCCGCATACGATTCAATTCTTGATTTCGGGAACATTCCAATCATAAGTTCCATTTACGGAACTCACGTGAGTTTATTTACGATCACAGCATGTCTTACCAGTTTCCTGATCTCAATATATAGCATGAGCATGACGCCGGATCAAAGCAATCCTGTGTTGAAATACATGCCCTATATATTTCCGGTTTTCCTTTTATTTATTTTTAACAGCCTGCCTGCGGCGCTTACCTGGTATTATACTGTATCCAATATTGTCACATTGGTCCTTCAGTTCATTATCCAGAATTATATTATCAACCATGATAAGATTTTGGCTAAAATGGATGAAAATCGAAAGAAGCCCAAATCAAAATCCAAATGGCAGGAACGATTTGAGCAGATGCAGGAACAGCAAAAAAAGCTGAAAGAAGTTCAGGCAAAGGGTAAAAGATAAGTGTTAAAATCCCATTATTTGTTAATAAGCGTTTACGTCGCTGTACAACTATTTGGCTAACTTGGCACGTCTTTTAGTTACTTTTAAACCAATGAAAAAGCGTATAAAAATATCTGTTATTGTACTCGGACTTTTATGGGTATTTAATGTCCAGGGTCAAAAGAGAATCACAGAGGGAACTATTTCTTATGATATAGTTGTAAACACAGGAAATAGCAACCCATCCATTGCCGATATGTTTGACGGGGCGACAAGTATTGTCTATCTGAAAGGGCTTCAAACCCGCTTTGAGAGGGTAAGTTCGTTAGGAGTTGAATCTACAATTGTCGATGGCAAGAGCGGCAATGTAAATGTGCTGAAAGAATATGGTGAACAGAAATATATGATCACCATGACACCTGATAACTGGAAAGAAGCAAATAAGAAATACGAGGGGATTGTTTTCAAATACGAAAACGAGTACAAAGAAATTGCTGGCTACAAATGTCAGAAAGCGATCGGGACCATGAAAGACGGAACGACCATCACCGTGTTTTTTACGAAGGACCTGGTTGCAAATAACCGGGAGTTTGAATATGCATATAAATCTTTACCTGGCCTTGCGATGGAATATGAGACTATTATCGGCAGCCTTAAAGTAACCTACACTGTGTCGAAAGTAAACTTCAGCATCGTTCCTGCCACAAAATTTGATTTACCTAAAAGCGGTTTTAGGGTGATGACATACGAAGAAAGCAATAATGCAGGGAAATCTAATTGATCAATTCTTACTTAGCTGAGGAATACCAACAGTAATTTTTATCTTTTGAGGAATCACCGTTTTTACCGGATAGATATAAGTCATGTTACCTTTTTGATAAGTAACAAGCGAATTGCGGGTAAATGAATTTTTATCTTTCTGCTGATTGATAATTTGGCTGCCGCGATATTGGTATCCTGATTTTAATGAGAATTTACCAGGAGTGATAGATGGTTTGCAATTTAATAGTGAACTTTTCTTTCCTTTAGATTTACCATCACCTAGAGTAGCGAAAGCCGCAAAAGACAAACCTATTAAAAACAGAGTTGTCAGTTTTCTCGCCAGCACTAATTTGAATATGTTTTGGTAAGTCTTCATCCGTAAGCAAATATAAAAACAAAAATATTCATAAAACAAACCGTCTATCCACAATTTTGTCATTTATTTAACGCACAAAAAGGAAAAAAGTTATTAAAAGTTGGCTGTTTTTATAAAAATTCCTAATTTGACTAAACCCCCGACAAAATGAAAGAAAATCCACTCCGGGAAAACCACGACGACCTCAAGGAAATCCTCAAACGGTACGAAAATCTGAAAAAAGGCCGCAGCCAATCTTACATTGACGAGGAATCATTCGAAAAAATTATTGATTATTTTGATGAAAAGGAAGATATAAGCAGTGCTTTAGAAGCAGCCGAGAAGGGAGCGGAACAATATCCGTTTTCCTCCACCATGCTTATTCGCAAGGCGGATTTGTTAATTGCCACTCATAAATACCGGGAGGCGCTAAACCTGCTGGATCATGCTGCAATGCTCGATAGCACTGACATTAATGTTTACATCTTAAAAACAGATGCCTACTTAGCATTGGATAAGCAGGAAAAAGCAGTCGAGATCCTTGAGCAGGCCCTCGATCTGTTTACCGGCGATGAAAGAATTTCGCTTCTGTTTGAATTGGCTGACGTGTATGACGATTACCAGGAATTTGAAAAAGTATTTGATTGTTTAAAGCTCATACTAGAACAGGAACCAAATAATGAAGAGGCTTTATATAAGATTTGTTTTTGGACCGATTTTACGGGCAGAAATGAAGAGAGTATTAAACTGCATCAAAGAATTATTGATGAGTTTCCTTATAATGATCTTGCATGGTTCAATCTTGCCGCCGCTTACCAGGGAATAAAATTATATGAGAAAGCACTTGATGCCTATCAATATGCCATTGCTATAAATGAAAAATTTGATTATGCCTATCGTAATATGGGAGATGCTTATATACGATTGAAAAAATATAAAGAAGCAATAGAAGTATTGCAAAAGGTTCTTGAGCTTACAAAACCGGAAGCATTGATTCATGAAGCGTTGGGATATTGTTATGACAGACTTCATAATAATGCGCAGGCAAGATTTTATTACAAAAAAGCGTCTCATATTTCGCCAGATGATAGTAAGTTGTATTATAAAATTGCCTGTACTTATTTTAACGACGGTCAGTGGGAAAGCGCAGTGAAGCAACTTGAAAGTGCTTTGAAGATCCACCGGAATCAATCCGAATATAATTTGCTGATGGGCGAATGTAAAATACAGCAAGGTTTCTTTAAAGATGCCATTCATTATTTCTCCGCAGTGGTAAGTACACGTCCAAAAAATAAGAAAGGCTGGGAAGCCCTTGTAAGATGTCTATACAAGGCCGGATATTTTGAAGAAGCCAGGGAACAGGTAATGGCAGCATTAAAGATCTCAACCAACCAACCAATATTTTTATATTATCTCAGCGCAATACTTTTTGCTTTAGGAAAAACCAAAGAAGCAATTTTGCAACTTGAACACGCTATGGCAAAGTCGCCAAAGCTTGTAAAAAATTTTGTAGCGTTAAATCCTTCGATACTCCAAAATCATCATGTAGTAGATGTGATCTCAAGAATTAAAAGAAAACGTTGAGTAATAGTGTTGATCTTTCGACTGGTAAAGTTCAGGTACACTCTGACCTTTCTTTCCTATTTTTGCCGCCATTGAAACTTGACTGCCTGGAAAATCGGTTTTCAATAAAAATGAACTATGAATTTCAATTTAAGTAACATCCCTGATCGCATTCAGAAGCCCCGGACATCTGGACTTACAATGGTGATGGATAAAGGACTTAGTATTAACGAGGCCAAAAATTTTTTAAGTGTAGCGCATCCGCATGTTGATATTGTAAAACTGGGCTTTGGAACTTCATTCGTTACGCCCAATTTAAAAGAAAAGATCGAAGTATATCAATCCTACGATATTCCTGTTTATTTCGGCGGTACGTTGTTTGAAGCTTTCCTGATTCGCAATCAGTTTGACGATTATCTAACCGTTTGCAAAGAGTATGGTATAAGTTATATGGAAGTAAGTGATGGGTCAATTACAATCCCTCATTCAGAGAAATGTGGTTATGTTGAGAAGTTAACAAAATATGGCACAGTTTTGAGCGAAGTTGGAAGTAAAGATGCAGAACATATCATTCCACCATATAAATGGATCGAGTTGATGCGGGCCGAGTTAAATGCCGGCGCAACCTACGTAATTGCTGAAGCAAGGGAAGCTGGAAATGTAGGGATATATCGTGGTAGCGGCGAGGTAAGAGAAGGATTGGTGCAGGAAATATTAACCCAGATCCCGGCAGAGAAAATTATTTGGGAAGCTCCGCAAAAAGCGCAGCAACTTTATTTTATCGAACTAATTGGTTGTAATGTTAATCTTGGAAATATTGCACCTACCGAGATGCTCCCATTAGAAGCAATGAGAGTTGGTCTTCGTGGTGATACTTTTCATTTATTCCTGAATAAAGAAGAAGCCTGATGCGACTATTTGGTTTGATCGGATATCCTTTATCACATTCTTTTTCAAAAAAATATTTTACTGAAAAATTTGAAAAAGAAGGGCTTAATGATTGCACATATGAAAATTTTCCCATAGCATCTATTGATGAACTAAAAAAGATACTCT
>CBFGXP010000238.1:0-5545 GCA_965652775.1 uncultured bacterium | reverse complement strand
ACAAATGTGTTGCATCTCCATGGAGAGATTTTTAAAATGCGAAGTGAAAAAAGTTATGAACCTGTTTATGAAATAAGAGGAGATATAAACATTGGCGATATGGCTGATGATGGCGGACAGCTACGCCCTAATATAGTTTGGTTTGAAGAACCTGTTCCGAAAATTGAGGAAGCGATCCCGATCGTAAGAGCCGCAGATGTTTTTATTGTTGTCGGTACGTCATTAGTTGTTTATCCTGCTGCAGGTCTTGTAAGCTATGCACCGTGGAGTATTCCCAAATTTATTATTGATAAACGTATTCCTTACACTTCTGAAATATCAAATATTACCGCAATTGAAAAGCCAGCTACAGAAGGAGTGGGAGAATTAGTTAAACTGTTAGCGGCTCTTTAATTATTCAACCTGGGTTTCACCACCGTCGGGACCGTAAAAAATAACCCATGTCGCAAAATCATCAGTAAAGTTTTCAAAGCGGTGTTCCATCCCGGCTGGAACAAATAGAATATCGTTTTTTTTACATAAAATTCTTTCTCCGTCACGATAAAATTCACTGCGTCCCTCAATTATCACATAGATTTCATCTTGCTTGTGGGGGGTCTGTGTGTCTAATTTTTTGGGAGCAAAGTATTCGATCGACATGGTGCCATGCTTCATCATGACGGTGAAAGGGAACTCGGTTTGTTCAAGCAATTGTATCAAAGATTCATCAGGAGTTATTTTATATTTCATGGCAACTGTTTTATCTCTTCATGAAATTTTATTCCATGTTCTTCCAATTCTTTCAACACCGGCTCATAAATTTCTTTTCTTGTAGGAATATGCAGGCCAGTCAATTTTATTGTTCCATTTAGAATAAGTTTCGCTGCAATACCTAGTGGCAAACCGACTGTTTTAGCCATAGCAGTTCGCAAATTATTTTCGCCTTTTACCACAAGGCTACTCCTGGCTCCTGACTCCTGACTCCCGACTTTGAACTCTATTTCATGCAGCATAACGATCATATCCTTGTCTTCCGGTTGCAATGCAAGTTTTTTTTCTAAAACAAATTGCATTACATCGGCGGCACTGCAGCGTCCTTTATTGATCATGGTTTCATCATCATCCATTCCGAAGAAAAAAAGTTGTTTTAGTGTAAGATTTGCTTCATGCATTTTACGTGCTACGATCTCTGCGGCATCAGTTTTTATTTTATCCAGGTCCATTTTTTGCAAATCGCCTTCTTTGCCTACTATCATAAAATCTTTATCCACATCTCCGCCGCTTGCTTCAGCTTCTTTTTCCGCTTCCACCAATTCCATCAATTTTTCAAGGAGATCTTTTGTTTGATCAAATCGCTCTGAAAGTTTTTGCTGCAGCCAGTCACTGAAACCATTTTTATCCATGTGTTCTTTAAAAAAATCCATCAACGCTTTTCCATTGGTTTCATACTGAGGCGTTTCATCCGTCAGCTTCAGATCGACCACATTTTTCCAGCCATACATAAAATCAGGATGACGAAGTGTTGTTCTCAGAATTGTTTTTGCATCTTCCAACCCGTAGAGCGGAGCATAACTAAGCGAATCACGATTAGGGTACCAGCTCAGGTAACCAATTTCCGGGATCTCGACCAACCTGTCGGCTGTAAAAAGTTCTTCATACTTTAATCTTTTTTCCTCACCATTTTCACGATAATGAGCACCGCTTTTGCCGGCCATTAAGATATTTCTTGGGTTCCAGCTTATTTTATAATGCCATGGATTATCATCGCTTTCGGGAGCTACCAGGCCGCCACAATGTGATTTGAAAGAAATTATTTTTCCTCCTTCTGAATGTATCTTATCAAAAATTTTCATCGCACTCATGTGATCGATGCCTGGGTCAAGACCCATCTCACATAAGAAAAGAAGGTTTCTATTTTGGATCTGTGATTGCAGACGCCGGATCTCATCATCTATATAAGAAGCAGTAAGTAAGTTTTTGCCTGATTCAATACAGCTTTTGGCTACTATCGTATGAAGGGTGGGAGGAAGCAGCGAGATAACTATACTTGAGCCGGTAATGAATTTCTTTCTATCTGTTTCATCATTGATATCAAAGGAGACAGCCTTACCATATGAAGAAAACCCAATTTTGGTTTGTGCAAGATTAATATCTGCATCTACAACAGTTAACTGCCAATCTTCTTTTTCTGCATTGGAAAGTAAATAATCGATCAGTACCGTGGCTGATTTGCCTGCGCCGAACAATAGAATATTTTTCATACCGTGGAATCTGTCCGGCAAATTAATTCAATTATTTAGACAATAAGCAAACTATAAACCTGCCGTTTGCCTTTCGTATTGTGAGGATTCGATCGATGTGACCCTATACGCTACTTTAATGCCACGCAAATAGTCCGGAATTTTCAATGTCTGCGAGCCATTGGGTTCAATTGAGTTAAAAACTATTCGTTCAGTTTTTATCGGTTGTTCACTTGGTTTCAAATATTGGAGTTCAACGATCACTTTATCCAGTGCAAATTTTGAATCGTTATTAACGGTAAGTTCAAGGTTGGTAACTCCACCAAAGGCCCGCTGTTTATAATTGTTTGCTCTTACGTTTACAAGTCTGTTGATATTAACGGGACGGGTTTTAGGCCTCACCGGTTCAATCTTTGGTTCTTCTATCGACTTTGTCATTACGGCTTTTTGTTCGGGCTCGTAATCTGAAGCATTAATTTCATCTTCCGTGCTAACTACATTCTTTTTTTGCTGCTTTGTATTTATTGCCAAACTTTCATCCGGAGGATCTATTTCTTTTACTTTTTGTGTTTTTCTCACCGGATGCTGCTTTTGAGTTTCTGTAACAGCGGCTGGAATTGTAGTGGGAGTATTGGTTAGGGTTGATGTATTGATACTTCTTTTATCGGGTTGAATAACGGTAGTTTTCGACTGCGTCTCTTCACCGGAAAAATTTTTGTATGCGAATACAACAAGAAGGCAAAAGAATATGGCGCCACCAAACACTTGCACAAGGGAAGTGTGTGTTGATGTCCATTTTGATTTTTTCTTGCGGCTTAGATAGGTTTCAGTGTATCTTCTTTTAATATCATCCAGTGACTCCGAATATTTTTCGTTTAAGACCGGCTCTTCTTTAATAGAAACCGTACGGTCATAATAGGTCGGTTCTTCTTTAGGTGAAACGATTTTTTCAGTTTTAACAGGTTCTTGCTTTGGGGAGGGGGTTCTCTCAACAATCACCGGTTCTTCCTTTACTAAAATTGGTTTGCTTTCAATTTTTCTTTCTTCAATGACTGCTGGTTTTTCTTCTATAATTTTTGGAGCTTTTACCGGCACGGGTTCCACCGGCTTTTTTGGAATATGATTCCCTGGCATTGAGACAAAGACCTTTTTACTTGTAGTAACAGTTTTGTGTTCAACTGGTAAAACATAAGTTTCTTCCTTCGGCAGGACGTATATTTCCTCTTGTTTCTGGACCGGCTTGTTTTCTTGCTTCTGTACTGGCTGGTCAGCTGGCTGCTCTTCAGCTTTCTTGTAGAATCTATCGTAAGGCTGTTCTTCCGTAGCCGGAGCATAGTCCTTTAACAAATCAACTTCGCTGGGGTAGCGCCAGGCGGCACTTTTACCTTCAACCCAAACCAAATCGTAGGGCTTAAGACCAAAACTCACTAATTGTTGCAGGCTGTAAGGTCCGCTTTGTTTATTGCTACGTAACAAGAGATAAGTATCCATACCGTCCAAAGTTTGTATAGCTATGTAAACGAAAATTTTATGCCGGTCTGTGTAAAAGGCTTGTTATAAAAAAAATATTTTACAATACGGAAAAAACATCCACCATAGTGGAAAAAATAGCCCCAAAAAACAAATGTATTTGTCAGGAATTGAAGGGGGTTTCCGGTACATTTGCAAGCCCTGAAAAACAGGGTCGGATCATTGATAAATCAAGGCGTTGAAACTTGAACACTACGCATCGCTCAGTGCAAGCTGTGCGTCGTAAGAGCCGCTTAATCAGGGGTCAAAAGCCGGTAAAATAAATCTTAGGAGCAACAAATGGACGATAGCTTACTGCCACAGGAAACAAACGACAGCGAACGCATCATCCCGGTAAATATTGAGGAGCAGATGAAGACAGCCTACATCGACTATTCAATGTCGGTGATCGTCGGGCGTGCACTGCCGGATGTAAGGGATGGATTAAAGCCTGTTCACCGCCGCATTTTATATGCGATGAATGAACTGGGTCTGCATTATAACCGCCCTTTCAAAAAATCGGCCCGTATCGTGGGAGAGGTGTTAGGTAAATATCATCCCCACGGTGATACGGCTGTATATGATGCAATGGTGCGAATGGCGCAGGATTGGAACATGCGGTACACCCTAATTGACAAGCAGGGAAACTTTGGTACACAGGATGGTGACGGCCCCGCAGCAATGCGATATACAGAAGCAAGACTCCAGCGCCTGGCAGAGAACATGCTTAGTGATCTTGACAAAGACACTGTAAATTTTCAACTGAATTTTGATGATACTGAAAGAGAGCCTACAGTACTTCCCACCCGTGTTCCGCAATTGCTGATCAACGGATCAAGTGGCATTGCGGTCGGCATGGCGACAAATATGTTGCCCCATAACCTGAGCGAATCAATCGATGGTTGCATTGCCTATATCGATAACCGCAATATCACGATTGATGAATTGATGAGGCATGTGAAAGCTCCTGATTTTCCAACCGGTGGAATTATTTATGGAATGGAGGGAGTAAAAGCTGCGATGCATTTGGGTAGAGGCAGGGTAGTGGTTCGTGGTAAAATGCACGTTGATACAAAAAGCAGTGGAAGAGAACAGATAATCGTAACCGAAGTTCCTTACCAGGTAAGCCGCGATGCACTAACAGAAAGAATTGGTGAACTGGTAAATGAAAAAGTAATTGAAGGTATTGCACATGTAAATAATGAATCGAACGAAAAAGAAGGAACAAGGATCGTAGTTGACCTGAAACGTGATGCGATCGCGAACCTTATTATTAACCAGCTTTATAAATTTACTGAGTTACAGACTTCATACGGCATCAATAATGTTGCGTTAGTAAAAGGGAGACCAAAAACATTAACGCTGAAAGACATGATCGTTGAATTCATCGAGTTCCGTCATGAAGTAGTGGTGCGTCGTGCAAAATTTGAATTGAATGAAGCAGAGAAAAAGGCTCATATTTTACAAGGTTATCTGATCGCACTTGATCATCTCGATGAAGTAATAAGTTTGATCAGAAGTTCTGCCACACCAGATATCGCAAAAGATAAACTTATTGGTGCAGGATGGGGGTTGGATGACATCCAGGCAAAAGCAATTCTTGAATTGAGATTGCAACGCCTGACAGGAATGGAAAGAAATAAGATCAAAGAGGAGTTTGATGAATTGATGAAACTGATCAGTGAATTAAAAGAACTGCTTTCCAATGAAGGAATGAGGTATGATCTTATCAAGAAAGAATTGCTGGAAGTGAAAGAAAGATTTGGCGATGCCCGTAAGACCGAGATCACTTACCTCGATGATGAAGTAAAGATCAA
>CBFGXP010000237.1:0-5576 GCA_965652775.1 uncultured bacterium | reverse complement strand
TATGCAGGTAATTATGAAGTAGCAACTATTTGTTCCGTAAGTAATGATAGTGTATATTTTTTTAATCAACTCATAAATAACTATGATCCGAATTATAAAGTTCAGTTAGTAAAATTCGGAGAATATTATTCTGCCAATGTAACTGATACGGTAAAAGCCCAATCATGGAATAGTGCCACAGGCAAGGGAGGAGTGCTGGCAATAAAAGTAGAAGCAGATCTCACATTAAACGCGCCGTTGTTTGCTGATTCAACCGGCTATAAAGGCGGTTCATTTTTTTTACATAGCGGTACCTGCAGCTTCATCTTTCCGGTGGGAAACGGTTATGCTTATGATGCTACGTCAACCGGTGCACTGAATGGTGCTTATAAGGGCGAAGGTGTAGCAGACGTTCCGGCAAATGTTGATGGTGCAAGAGGAGCACCAGCGAATGGTGGGGGCGGTGGTAATAATCACAACAACGGTGGCGGTGGCGGTGCCAATTTAACTTCCGGCGGAAATGGTGGCGCCAATTATAGTACCGGTCCTTCCGCATGTACAGGCATTTACCAGGGCAGGGGTGGTAAAGCTTTAAGTAATTGGAACAATACAAAAATATTTTTAGGTGGCGGTGGTGGTGCAGGACATGCAAACAGTACCGTGCAACCTTATGCCGGCGGTAATGGCGGGGGAATAATCATAGTGATCGCGAATAATATTATCGGTAATGGGCATAAAATTTCTGCAAACGGACAAAATGGAAGATCTACTAGTTATGATGGTGCGTCAGGTGGTGGAGCAGGTGGAACCATTATTATGCATATCGCTAATACTTATTCCGGCACACTAACTATCCAGTCAAATGGCGGTAATGGCGGCAATGAGGACGATGATAATAGTTTAGGCCGATGCTATGGCGCCGGTGGTGGCGGTAGTGGCGGCGCTATTTATTTTAATGGGTCACTTCCCGCACTTACGACTTCAATTTCCGGCGGCATAGCAGGTATAAATATTAATCCCAATGGTTGCGGTACTCCGGTAACCGGGGTAAATGGAACAGCAGGATCTATTATTCAAAATTATTCTTATCGGACATCTGTAACCCCGTCCAGTAATTGCGATGATGCTTTGCCTGTAAGGATCATCTATTTTAACGCAATTCTTAAGCCGGATAAAAAAGTAAAATTAGAATGGGACATCGCTAACCCTGACGAAGCAACGTCGTTTACAATTGAAAAATCAAATTCTTTGAATAATTGGGCTGAATTGGTTACACTCAATGCTGAGGCTAATCTACATCATTATGAGACTTTGGATTTAAATCCCGCACCCGGTGAAAATATTTACCGGTTAAGAGTCAATGGAAGAAATAATAATTTTATTTACTCGGCACAAAAAAGAATAAACCTGAAAGTTGACGATCGCTATTCCGTTTATCCTAACCCTGCCACAAATAAGATCACTATAAATGGGAAACTGAAACCCGGCTCACAAATAAAGCTTACTGATATAAACGGGAGGATAATAAAAGAAATAATTACTAACGCAAGTTTGTCATCATTTGAGATCATATTGCCTTCACTACCACCCGGCATTTATGTACTTAATGTTGATAATTATATTGAAAAAATTATGATCCTTTATTAATTTTAAAAAAACGAACCATGAAAAGAAAGATTCTCTTTCACATCTTCTTATTTGTATTTCCATTTGCTCTTTCCGCACAATCCTCCAAAGAATGGTACAACAGGGGGATCGCACTTAAAAATAAACAAGATTACAGCGGAGCATTAACTGCTTTTAAAAATGCGATCGATAAAAAAGCTGATTATAACATTGCTTTATATGAAGCAGGCTTGTGTTGTATTGAACTGGAAAATTATGAGGAGGCTATCGGTTTGCTGAAAAAATATAACCCATCATCAAACGTTGACAAAAAAAATAAGTACAATGAACTTGGCTTTGCTTATTACAAACTTGAAAAAGCTTTTGACGCAATTGCAGAATATGATAAAACACTGGCATTATTTGCAAATAATGGCGTCGCATTAAGAGGCATGGGAAATGTTTATTATGACATACAGGAAGATCATGATAAAGCCATTCAATATTTTGAAAAAGCTTTTGAAGCAGATGAAGATGGCTCCAAACCGCTGTACTATAAGCTTGGCTGGCTTTATAATGATAGAGAAAGATATGACGATGCAATAAAGATTCTTTTGAAAGCGATCGAGTACGACAGCGAAGATTCCGGTTACAGGGAAGAGCTGGGATATGCCTACTATATAAAAGAACAATACGAGTTTGCTATTACGCAACTAAACAAAGCTATTACTCTTGATCAGGGTTCGAAGCTGGGATATTATTATAAAGGTCTTTGTTACATAGCCATCAATAAAAAAGGTGATGCAATGAGCATGTATTATAAGCTCAAAGAATTAGGTAGTGACGAAGCAAATGAGCTGTTGGAAAAGATCAACGGAATGAAGTAGTATTCATTCGGTATGTGCACTTTTTTTCCAGCGATAAAAAACATAACCGGCAATAAGGAAAGGTGCAGTAGCCAGGTAAATGATACCTGAATTTAATCCTTTGGCCGGCTTTTCCCCTAGTTGCTGAGCCGTTTTAGTGCAAATAGAACACTGGGCAGCAGAAAATTGAACAAATAACCCCGAAAAAACAGTAACAAAACCCACGACAAGGATCAGCCTTTTCATAAATTAAATAATAGGAAGGCAAAAATACGGTAGAATAATTTACCCGGGGATTACGTTTTAATTTAATTCTGATGTTGTTTTAAAAAATTTTAACCCGATAAGATGAAACTGTATACTTCATTAATTATTATCCTGTTATTACCGGTTATGGTTTTTTGCCAATCCACTGCCCAGGAATGGTACGATAAAGGAGTAAAATTGAAAAGTGAAAAAAGACCTATCGATGCCATTGCCGCTTTTAAGGAAGCAGTAAAAATAAAAAGTGATTATAAAGAGGCATGGTATGAAATGGGCTGGTGCCAGAATGATATAAAGGATTACAATGGTGCGCTTACTTCCTTGAACACAGCCCGCACTTTATGGACAGGAATTCCAAAACTTCATTTTGAGATGGGCTATGCATTTGAAAAAACGAACAAACATGATTCTGCTATTTATCATTACAACCAGGTGCTTCAGTTGAAAAGTGATTACGCTTCTGCTTACAAACAGCTGGCGTATGTTTATTATAACAGGAACGAAAACGAAAATGCCCTTACTAATTTTTTGAAATATGAGCAGACATATAAAAACCCGATAAATGACTACCTGTATTGGTATCGTAAAGGGTTTATCCAAAATGCACTTAAACAATATGAACACGCAATGATCAGTTTAAATAAATCTTTAGAATCAAAAACAGATTATCTCAATACCTACCTTGAATTAGGTTTTGCCAGCTCAAGATTAAAACAAGACGAGGTTGCCATCGAATATTATAAGAAAGGAATGGAGCTTGATCCAAAAAGTCATGTTCCTATAAATGGAATTGCAGAAGTGTATCGTGATAATAAGAAAGATATGAACGAGGCGATGACCTGGTATAAGAAAACATTGGCGCTAAACCCTGACGAACGCAAGGCGAATTTTGGCATGGGCTATTGCAGTAACAGTCTTGGTAATTTTTCCGAAGCAATAACTTATCTGCAAAAAGCAGTCCAGCAGCAACCCGATTATACGGCAGCTTATGTTGAATTAGGCTACAGCCAATATAAATCCGGGGATCACTCCTCTGCATTAACCAGTTTTAACAAGGCGCTTTCATTAAATCCAAAAAACGAAAACGCCCGCTATTACTCCACGTTGGTATATATTGACCAGAACAATAAACCGATGGCGCAAAAAATGGTAGATGAGTTGAAGACACTTAATTCAAAGCATGTGACAACCTTACAGGAAAAAGTAAATAAGTTATAAATTAAGTAGTACAAAAAGAAAGGTGTCCGGAATTCCGAACACCTTTTTTTTTATTTATAAGATCAAAATGTTATACTGCTTCCGCGCCGATCCTCTTACTTTGCTTCTTTCTCTCATCCTCATCAAGGATCACTTTACGCATACGGATAAAGTTCGGGGTTACTTCAATGCATTCATCCTGCTGGATATATTCCATGCATTCTTCCAGCGTCATCAACGTTTTAGGTGCGATCCTGGTTGCATCGTCACTCCCGCTGGCGCGGTGATTGGTCAGTTTTTTTCCTTCTGTTACATTTACGACCAGGTCACCCGGTTTGATATTCTCTGCCACGATCTGCCCCGCATATACTTCTTCACCCGGATCGACAAAGAATGTTCCCCTGTCCTGTAATTTATCAATAGAATAACCTGTAGTTCTATCCTGTATTTTTGAAAGCAACACACCATTATTCCTGCCTGGTATTGGTCCTTTCCACGGTTTGTATTCTGTAAACCGGTGAGCCATTACAGCTTCACCGGCAGTGTTTGTCAGCATTTGCGAGCGCAACCCGATCAACCCCCTTGATGGAATTTCAAATTCAAGATGCTGTATGGCCCCTTTAGTTTCCATCACATGCATTTCGCCTTTACGTCTTGTTACCAGGTCAATCACTTTACTTGCATATTCCTGCGGCACATCTACTACCAAATTTTCATACGGTTCGCACTTGCTGCCGTTAATTGTTTTTACAAGAACCTGCGGCTGGCCTACTGTTAATTCATATCCTTCACGACGCATCGTTTCAACTAATATTCCCAAATGCAGGATACCGCGACCATATACATTAAAGCTATCACCACTATCAGTATCCTCCACTTTCAATGCAAGGTTTTTTTCTGTTTCCTTCATCAGCCTGTCACGTAAGTGGCGGCTTGTTACAAATTTTCCATCTTTACCATAGAACGGAGAATTGTTGATGCTAAACAGCATGCTCATTGTCGGTTCGTCAACACTGATCACGGGCAATGCTTCAGGATTTTCTGCGTCGGCAATGGTATCACCGATATTAAAATCTTCGATTCCTACTACTGCACACAGGTCACCTGCTATTACTTCACTTACTTTTTTCTTCCCCATTCCTTCAAACACATACAGCTCTTTTACTTTCGATTTCTTTATAGTACCGTCAGCCTGCATCAATGCCACTTGCTGGTTTTCCTTTATTACACCGCGACTAACTTTACCAATTGCAATACGACCCAGGAATGAAGAATAATCAAGCGACGTGATCTGCATTTGCAAAAACCCTTCGTTTACTTTTGGAGCCGGCACATATTTCAAAATTCCATCAAGCAATGGATCAATGCCTTCAATTTGTGTAAGTGAATCATTGAACCAGCCATTTTTTCCAGAACCGTAATACGTTGGGAAATTCAATTGCTCTTCTGTTGCATCGAGGTTAAAAAACAACTCGAACACAGCTTCATGTACCTCATCCGGTCGGCAATTCGGTTTATCAACCTTATTGATTACAACTATCGGGTGGAGATTTAACTGTAAAGCCTTTTGTAGCACAAATCGTGTTTGCGGCATGGGGCCTTCAAATGCATCAACAAGCAACAGCACTCCATCGGCCATTTTCAAAACCCTTTCTACCTCACCAC
>CBFGXP010000236.1:0-5596 GCA_965652775.1 uncultured bacterium | reverse complement strand
ATTTTTGATGAAGTATCATATGCGGCTGCATCGCATTTTTACGATACACATCATTTTGAAACAAAACACTATCCCAAAAATTAACCAGGATATCGAGATGATGAGGCAGATCGATCTTAGCAACATCAGTAAATAAATAACTGATAGACGTATCGGCTAAAAGTTTATTATAAAATAAAGTAAGGAGCTGTAACAAATCATTCCTGTCCGTTATGTCTTTTTTCATTCTAATCAGGAAATTGTGATTTATCTATGTTCGGAACAATGCGCAACGCATTCTTATAATATATCTTTTTAAGGATCGGGTCTGGCAAGCCCATGCCATACATGGCCCAGAACGCATGGTATTTTTTATGATAAGGAAAATATTCATCTTCTGTTTCTAATACACGGAAGTAGGTAGCATATTCTTCAGGTACCCAGCTGTCTTTGCCAAATAAGATCCTGTCCTGGTATTTTTCAAAAAACTTTTTAGCTGCCTTAGGTTGTCTTCCGAGCTCGGCAATGACAGCTCCAAATTCAACGTACATATTTGGTATTTCATCCATCAATGTTCCCAGTTTTGCCAGGTCATTTGGATACCAGCCAAAATGTGCATTGATAAATGTTGTGTTCGGATGTTTCTTGAACATGCGGTGTTGTTCATCGATTAACTGCTGCCAGGGTGCCGGATCAGTATCGCTTCTTTTACGCCTGTCATGTGTTGCAAGCTCCAGCCATCTTTCATTTTTATCATCCATTGGATCCCAGAATGGTTTTGGATCCGCAGTATGTATAAGAACGGGGATCTTTAACTCTCCGGCTTTTTTCCAAACCGGATCGAGCCTTGGATCATCCACAGGAATTCGTTTGCCGCTAATATCTTTTGAAGACATCCCAAGGCTTTTATAGATCTTCAATCCATTTGCACCGTTCTTTACATCTTCTTCCAATTGTTTTGCCGCTTTTTCACCCCAGTTCTCTTCTCCAACTTTACTAAAATCAACATTTGCAAAAACAATAAATCTATTCGGAAAATTATCCTTTATATTTTTTGCCGATTGTATAATGTTGTTACCGCTTTGCCCGCTCAGGTTCACCATTACTTTCATGTTTAGCTTATCCATTTCTTTTACCAGGGTATTGAGGTCCATCGTTGGCATGCTGAACTGGTGATTGTGTACATCAATAAATGGAAATTTCGCTTTTGTTAATTTATGTTCCGGCACTACAAGGGTTGATGGAGGATTATATTTTTCAAAATCCATTTTCTCAGCTGGTTGCGCAGTGGAAATAATCGAAATAATGATGAGGATAAATCCAAGAGATCTTCGCATATTTTTTTTATTTAAATACCAAACTAATACATGATCAAAACATAACTAAACCGCCTGTACAATTAATGAAATTTTTAGTAAGCCGGCTAAATTATTACTATTAAGCTTCCGTTGTGTCACTCACTTGTGCTGCATCAATTCTATTCAGCATTGTTCACAGCATTTTGCCCAGGCTGAAATAAAGGATCCTGGAACTCTACCCGGCTCCTTGACTTTACTTCTTCAAACCTCTCATCATAATCATTTCGGATTGTTCCCATCATTCTATCCCAGAATAAAAAGTACAAACCATAGTTTCCTTTAAAATATTGATGATGTAAGTTATGATTTACTGAAGTGTTGATCCATTTACCGAACCAATTTTTACTAAAGCCTTTTGGATAAATTTCATACCCTGTATGGCCATAAACATTGTAAATAATAGAGAACAAAAAGAAAATCGGCAGGTGCAGGCTATGAATAGGGATGGTAAACAGAAACACAGCAGTGATCCCAACTTCTACAACTGCTTCCAGAGGATGAAAAGCATATGCAGCCCATGGCGATGGGTTTGTAGATTGATGATGTACCAGGTGAAAGAACCTGAAAACTTTTGGATGATGCATAAGCCGGTGTGTCCAGTAAAAATAAGTGTCGTGGATGATAAACATTAATGGAAATGCCGCATAAAAATAAACCCAGCCATGCTCTTCTATTTTGGTGTAGAAGGTTGTGTAAGGTTCTACCGCGGGATTTTTAATAAGAAATAACGGGATAAAAGCAAAGAATAACATTGTAATGATCGAGTACCCTATCTCTCTTAAATAATCTTTTGTCCGCGGAAACCGCTGCTGGATTTTTTTATGAACAAGCCATTTGCGCAATAACACATAACCGATAAGGAATGCAATGCCGGCGATATAAAAATATCTTGTACTTACATTTTGCAGAATACTAAAGTAATCACTCCATTTCATTGGCACATTATTTTTCTATTGGTCAATAGCTTCGTTAAACATTCGATCTATTTCACCTTAATAGCATTAAAATCTTACAAATCGTATTTTTTTTTAATGCGCATCCAGCCAATTCCTGCCTTCACCACATTCGGCGATCACCGGAACTTTATTCGGCAAAGGCATAGCCGCCTGCATGCATTCAATGATCAAAGGTTTCAATTCCTTTACCTCATCGTTTGTCGCGTCAAAAACTAATTCATCATGTACTTGCAAGATCATGCGGCTTTTGAATCCTTCTTTTTTCATAGCAGCATGAACTTTTATCATCGCCAGCTTTATCATATCCGCAGCAGTTCCCTGGATGGGTGAGTTAATTGCATTTCGTTCAGCAAATCCTCTTACAGTGAAATTGGAAGAATTAATATCACGAAGCCAGCGTTTACGACCCATTAGTGTTTGTACATAGCCATGTTCCCTGGCAAAGTTGATCGTATCATCCATATATTTTTGTATGCCCGGGAATTGTTTTTTATAATTATCGATGATCTCTTTTGCTTCAGATCTTGAAATTCCAAGATTATCGGCGAGACCAAATGCTCCTTGTCCATAAATGATACCGAAATTCACACTCTTGGCTTTATACCGCATTTCTTTAGTAACATCTTTTTCTTCTATGTTATAAACCCTTGCCGCCGTGGCCGTATGAATATCTGTTCCATCTTTAAACGCCTTACACATGTTCTTATCACTGCTGATCGCCGCTACAATTCTTAACTCTATTTGTGAATAGTCTGCCGACAACAGGATATGTTTATTATCTCTTGGAACAAAAGCTTTACGAATCTCTTTTCCCCTGTCCGTTCTTACAGGTATATTCTGCAGATTCGGATTGTTACTTGCCAGGCGGCCGGTAACAGCTACAGCTTGTCCGTACGTTGTATGTACCCTCCCTGTCTTTTTATTAATTAGTAATGGCAATGAATCGACATAAGTCGATTTTAATTTTGTCATTTCCCGAAAGACAAGAATGTCATCTGCTATCTTGTTTTCTTTGGCCGCAAGTTTCAACAATACATCTTCACCGGTTTGGTATTGCCCGGTCTTTGTTTTTTTGGCTGAAGGATCAAGCTTTAGTTTATCAAACAACACCTCACCCAATTGTTTTGGTGAAGCAAGGTTGAAGCGAACGCCGGCCTGTTTGTAAACACTTTCTTCGGCTTTCTTTGCATCTTTTTCCAATTCCTTAGAATAGTCTTTCAAAAATTCTTCATCGATCTTAACACCTTCATATTCCATATCCGTCAACACCTTCACTAAGGGATTCTCAACTTCATAAAAAACCCTTTCCACTTCTTTTTCCTTTAATTGCGGAAGAAAAACGTTTTTCAATTGTAAAGTGATATCTGCATCTTCAGCAGCATATTCTTTAATTTTTTCTAATTCAACATCCCGCATACTTCCCTGCGCGGCTTTTCCTTTTTTCCCGATCAATTCTTCGATATGCACCGGCTCATAACCCAGGTATTTTGCGCTTAGTTGGTCCATGCTCCGCTTGCCATCTGGTTCAATTACATAATGCGCCAGCATTGTATCGAAAATTTTTCCTTTCAATTCAATACCGTACCATTTCAGTACGAGCATATCATATTTTGTATTTTGGCCGATCCATGTTTTGTTTTTATCGTTAAACAGGGGCTCAAACAAAGTAAGAATTGCCTTTGTTGTTTGTTGATCAGGTGGACAAGGAATATAATATGCTTCACCCGGTTTTATAGAAAAGCTTAATCCAACCAACTCGGCTTCATTGGCATCAATACCGGTTGTTTCAGTATCAAAACATATTTCATCTTGCTTCTTTAATTCGGCAACCAATTTTTTGATCGCTGCATCACCCTGTACTGCTTCGTATTTATGCGGTGTATTATGAATGTTCTTGCTCACCGAAATTGTTTCTGTCGAGCCATTACCGTTTGATGAAGCTTGTTCAACAGCGATCGTTGGAGTGGGACTTTCAATAATATTTCCAAACAGATCGGTTTGAACACCTACTGGCTGTTCTTTTTTAATAAAATCTTTATTTGCCACTGTAATTCCAAATTCTTCACCCAATACTCTTCTGCCAAGTGTTTTAAATTCCAAATCTGCAAAAACATCTTTCAATGTTTCTTTATTCATTTCTTTTATTCTGAAATTCTCTTCATGAAATTCAACAGGGACATTCGTAATAATAGTTGCAAGTTTTTTGCTCAGTACTGCCAGGTCTTTTCCTGCCGCAACTTTTTCACCCAGTTTGCCCTTTATATTGGCTGCATTGTTTACAACATTTTCCAATGTTTCGTACTCTGCAAGAAGTTTTGCAGCCGTTTTTTCTCCTACACCCGGAATGCCCGGAATATTATCTACCGCATCACCCATCAGGCCTAATACATCAATTACCTGGCTTACATTTTTAATTCCCCATTTATTACATACTTCCTGCGGTCCCATTATTTCAACATCTCCGCCCTGGTAACCTGGTTTATAAATTTTTACTTTATCATTTACCAATTGGCCATAATCTTTATCTGAGGTTACCATATAAACCTCATATCCTTCTTTCGCTGCTAATTTGCTTAGTGTGCCGATTATATCATCGGCCTCATAGCCATCAATTTCAACTACGGGAATATTAAACCCCTGGATAATCTTTTTGATATCCGGTAATGCTGCCAACAGGTCTTCAGGCGCTTCCTGCCGGTTAGCTTTGTATTCTTCGTAATCAGTATGCCGTTCGGTTGGCGCCTCCGTATCAAAACACACCGCCATGTGCGTTGGCTTCTGATTATTGATCAATTCAAGCAATGTATTGGTAAAGCCAAACTGGGCATTTGTATTTTTCCCCTTTGAAGTTATCCGTGGATTGCGAATGAGTGCATAGTAGGCTCTGAACACCAGGGCAAGGGCATCCAGCAGAAAAAGTTTTTTTGACATCCCGCTAAGGTAAAAAAATCGGAGCGAGCCAAATAAAAATGCCTTAACCAGGTTTGTACCACGGTTAAGGCATAAATTCTTTTAAGCGATAGTTTACTGCTGGTTGGTTTTGTTTTGCTTATCTTCTTCTTCCTCTTTGTTTAAATATTTTTCAGGATTCTGAACCAGCACTGTTCCTGTATAAGCACCAGAATTATTTTGTGTGCTTACAACAGCAGCAGGAGCTATATCATTAGCGGCCCTGTCTTTATGAATGAAGTTCAGATAGAGAGCAAAAAACAGCAGGTTGAATGCGAAAAAGTTAACGATTTTACGGATGCGTCTTTTCATAAAAATTGGATTTAGATTCGTTCGACTAAACTATAAAACGAA
>CBFGXP010000235.1:0-5603 GCA_965652775.1 uncultured bacterium | reverse complement strand
TATATTCATGGGTTCAAATGGGCATTGGGAAAAGGGTATAATTTTATTTTTGAGATCGATGCAGATTTTTCTCATAACCCCAAAGATCTTTCCCGTTTATATGATGCCTGTAAGAAGGGCGGGGCGGATGTTGCTGTTGGATCAAGATATGTAGCTGAAGGCGGCGTGATCAACTGGCCAAAACAAAGAATAGCCTTGTCAAAAGGAGCGTCAATTTATACAAGAATGATAACCTGGATGCCGGTGAAAGATCCAACCGCGGGATTTATTTGTTACAAAAAAGAAGTGCTTGAAGCCATCAACCTTGATGCGATAAGTTTTATTGGGTATGCTTTCCAGATCGAAATGAAATTTGCCGCATGGAAACTCGGGTTTAGGATTGTGGAAGTACCGATCATCTTCCAGGATCGTACACATGGTACATCAAAAATGAATAAGGGAATCGTAAAAGAGGGAATACTGGGCGTACTCAAACTTCGTTGGGATAGTTTTTTCAAAAATTATAGAAAGAAGCTTAGGAATAACAATGAGTTTTCAACAATTACTGTTAAATAGGTTAGTCGTCCAGACACTATCCCCCGTGTTCCCTATTTACTTTGGTTAAACAATCCTCATTGAAACGATTGTAATAGCATCTAAAATTATTTCCAGTTCTCTGTGACCCTTAGTGCCTCTGACAGTGATAATGAATTTTACCGGTCCGCCGTTGAGGCTGTTTTTGATGGTGTTTAAACTTAAACCTGAAAGAAATAAACCAAATCCGCGTATATCACCAATCTCACTTTTAAACTGTCCACTCCTTTTAATGTCGGCGACTATATTTTTATATGCTGCAGATCCTTTGATGATCAGATTTGCACTGACCGCAGTGGCAAACATGATCACCATTATGGCTACTCCAAGTCTGACCAAAAAAATACTTTTCTTTTGAGCAGTCCTTTGTATTCTTTGATCGATCAGAAATCCCATCACGCCAATAGCGACCAAGATCCATCCCCAATGTTTACTGTCCCAAAAAAAGTATATTGACAACAGGCGGCATAAATAGCCATAAATTAAAAGCGGAATACCTATGAGGAATATGATCATGGTGCTTCTGCTCATAAAAAGTAGCTCCGTAGGTGCCTGATATAAATTTACGCATTCTTAATGGGACCCGGTATTCTCAAAATAAGTTTGTTTGTCTAACGGGTTCCAGGCTCAATCGCAAGAAGCAATTCGAGCCTTTTCCAAAAATATTTTTAACGGCATGCAACATTTCTGGAAAAGCGATTACTTTATATAAAACCGGTTGTCTGGCGACTGAAGCTTTAATACCAACGGCTGACTCATTAGTGCAGCAATGCATAAATGGCGATACATCTGCCTACCGGGTATTGTATGACCGTTATTCAAAGGCTATGTTCAATACTGCCTTGAGAATCGTTAATAAAGCAGCGGATGCCGAAGATGTATTGCAGGATTCTTTTACAGATGCATTTATGCAGCTTAGTTCTTTTGAAAATAAATCAACTTTTGGCGCCTGGTTGAAACAGATCGTAGTTTTTAAGAGCATTAGTTTTTTGAAAAGACAGCGAATAAGTTTTGTGGATATGGAAACTGTACCAGATCTGCCGGCAGAAAAGGAGTTAGATGAAGCAGGTATCTGGTATACAGTGGAAATGATCAAACAAACAATGCAAAGACTGCCGGATGGCTACAGAACAGTTTTATCACTGTACCTGTTTGAAGGGTATGATCATGAAGAAATTTCTGAAATATTGGGAGTAGCGCAATCAACTGTGAGAACGCAATATATTAGGGCCAAACAAAAATTATTACAACTTTTAAAAAGAGGAGAAGTATATGAGCACTGAATTTGAAAAGTTTATCCGGAAAAATCGCAGCGACTTCGATGATGCCCACCCTTCGGATAACGTTTGGAAGAATATAGAAAAAAAGTTTCCTCCAAAAAGAGAAGCAAAACGTTTTACTCTTAGGGATATTTATAAATGGAGTGCTGCTGCCGCCATTTTCTTTGTCGCATTAACATCAGTTTATTTTGTATTTATAAAAAAGAAGTATAGCCATGAAATTCCCACCGTGAAAACCCGGAACCCTGAGAGCCCATCCCGTTTTGATCATTTTAACAGCATTGCCATCGAATATGCTGCTGAATTCAAAGAAGCCAGCGAGGCAGTTGAGAACAGGCAAAAAGAATTAAGATCGGCTGTTGCCAACAATCCTGAACTGTATAAAAAATTCCAGGACGATCTGAATACACTCGATAGCTCTTATCGAATACTAAGAGAACAGGCAGCGCAAAGCGTTAATGGGGATGTGCTGATTAAAGCCATGATCCAAAACCTGCAACTTCAATCTGAGCTGCTGGGCAGGCAACTGATGATCATTCATGAATTTAAAACAACAAAAACTTCCAAAAATGAAAAGAATATTTAAAAACATTTTACCAATCGTTCTGCTTCTTTCTACGATACAGTTGTTTGCCCAGGATGACGACAAGGTGAAAAAGGAGAAACAGCGATATGAATTTTTCCGCGAAAGAAATATCTCGAAAACTTATCCCGCTGCCGGAAATACATTGAACATTGATAACCAGTTTGGCAAAGTGAAGATTATAACATGGGATAAGAATGAAATAAAAGTTGATATTCATATTGAAGCAAGCTCAACACACAAGGAACTGGCAGATAAAAGTTTTGAAAGGATCGACGTAACGGATAAACATGACGGTAAGGAGATATATTTTAAAACCCTGTTTAATAAAAATGGCAAGGATGATAATGTCAAATGCAATAATTGCAGCAATACAATGAGCATTGATTATACAATACAAATGCCAGCAAGCAATGCTTTGAAGATCGAGAATAACTTTGGCGCCATTGAAATCCCTGATTATACAGGCCCGGTTTGGCTTACAAATAAATATGGACATTTAACAGCCGGAAAACTTTCCAAACCAGAAAAAGTGTGGGTTGAATTTGGAAAAGCTGATCTGAAAAGCATTGGCAATATTGATCTCACCTTTAAATATACATCTGTCAATATTGCAAACCTGACAGGTAACTGTAAATTGAGACTGGAGTTTTGTGGCTACAGTAAAGTGAATTTAGATAACGGGCTTACATCGTTGAATGTAAACGATTCTTATAGCTCTCTTCATTTGGTACCTGCTGCAAATCTTTCTGCAACTTATAACATTAGTACCAGCTATGGTTCTCTAATAGATAAAACGAATATTGGTATTACCCGTACCGATACACCCGAAAAATATGGCGCTGACCTGAATAAACGCTATGAAGGTAAATCTGGTTCCGGGGCAGTAAAGATTGATATTAAATCAAGTTTTGGTAATATAATGATCGGTGAAGGCACAAAAGCCGATATGAAAGAAAAGAAAAAGGTAAGATCTTAATTTCCTCATGTTTAGTTTGTGAAGTTCCTGCTGTCAATTGATGGCAGGAATTTTTTTTGATACCAGCTTCAGTAACTACGATTGAACTTTTGTTGCGACGCTCCGTTTATCTTTCTATAATTCTATTGGACTTTGTACAGCCATTACTGCCAAAAATTATCATGTTGTGTGAAGTCAAAGTACCAACCAACTTAGTCTCTCTGGATAGCTGGTTTTTAAATATTTAAGACAACTATCAATAGCTTCAATTAAGGTAGCATGATCTGTGTAGGTAAAATGAACATCAGTTTCCTTACTTCGGCAATTTCTCCAAATGAATTTCAGTTTACCTGCCTGTTCAATCACGATGATGTCATAGCCATCCGTTGATTCAGCAAGTTGAATCCGGTGTGTAAGCCAAAGTTCATTCGTCGCTAATTCAGGTAAGTGAGAAAAAGCAGGATCAAATTCATCTTTCAGCTGATTTGATTTGTAAACTTGTTCCAAAATTTCCCTCTCATTTAATGAGGCAAACAAGGCGTTTTCCAGGGAAACTTTTTTAGATTTTACCTTGTCACGCATTCTTTTTAAGTCACCAGCACAGGTCCCTAGCAAATCAGCTTCGCCTATGTTGCCTATCAAAGCATCCATTGAGCATTAAATGACAATAGATCAAAACTTGATCCCCTTCAGGTATCAACCCAGGTATTCTGCAAGAAATTGCAAATGATTTACTCTCTCCGAATAGCTGCATGATTATAATTTCGTGTACACTCGAATGTATGGTATAAAATGTTATTTTAAAAGGTTAGCAAGTTGAGGGACTGAATGTAATTCTAAAAAAAATTAAATGTACTTATAACCACTTGCAGTATTTAAAAGCAGTATGTTGTCATTATCTTTTATACTTCCTTTTTGTTTCAAATAAGCCAAAGCTTTCCATGTTGCGCTTCCTTCAGGTGAAAAAAACATTCCTTCTGTTTTTGAAATCTCATTGATCCCATCCATAATTTCTTTTTCAGATACCGTTATCACTTCACCTTTTGATTCAGTAAGTGTTTTCTGTATTAAATGCATTCCAAAAGGAAATGGCACAGCAAGGCCATGTGCTATCGTAGGTTTAGGTCCAAATTCTTTTTCCCAGTTATCCGGGTCTTGCAAGGCAGCTTTGATTGGCGCACAATTATCAGCTTGCACTGCGATCATCCGGGGCAATGGTTTGCTGATCCATCCCAATTTCAGCATTTCACCAAATGCCTTCCATATCCCAATCAATCCGGTTCCACCACCCGCGGGATAAATTATTACGTCAGGCAACACCCAATTCAATTGTTCAGCAATTTCATAGCCCATTGTTTTTTTACCTTCCAACCGATAAGGTTCTTTTAGTGTGGAGATATTGAAGTATTCATTTTTCTCATTGATCTCATTTGCTTTTTTTGCACAATCATTTATCAATCCTTTTACCGTGATCAGTTTTGCTCCATACAATTCACATTCGTTTTTAAAAAGATCTGGCGTATGCGCCGGCATAACAACAATGCATTCCATACCAGCCTTGGCACAATATGCAGCCATTGCTCCACCCGCATTACCCGCAGTAGGAATAATAAATTTCTTGATACCCAATTCTTTTGCTTTCGATATGGCCACGCTGATCCCTCTTGCTTTAAATGAACCGGTAGGATTATGGGATTCATCTTTCGCCAGGATTGATGAATAACCATATTTATCGGAGAGTTTTTTTAAAGGAAAAATCGGAGTGAAACCTTCGCCAAGAGAAATAATGTTGGTGGCGTCTTTTACGGGGAGCATTTCAAAATAACGCCATAGATCATTTTCCCTTTCAGCAAGTTTTTCTTTTGAAAATGTTGATGCAGAATTGTATTCAACAAGTAAGGGTTGATTGCAACATGGAGAAACATTATAGATTGCTGAGACAGGATAAGAAGTATCACAATTCGAACACTTCAGATCAGTTGCCAAAGAATCTGGATCTTGTTGTTTTCTCATTCAAATTTTCATTAGGAATATTGAAGGTAAAAACAAAAAATGAAGTTAATGGAGAATAGCTGTGGATAAGGTCAGTGCTAACATCTAAGTGAAGTTTAAAAATATTTCATCTCATCAACCACAGAGCTGGTGGCCTTTGCCTTTTTATAATCAGGTTTTGGCTTGTCAGTTACCCATTTTAATCCTTCAATGATAT
>CBFGXP010000234.1:0-5799 GCA_965652775.1 uncultured bacterium | reverse complement strand
TGGAAATCATATTCGCCTGCCAGCAAACAGAATTCATAGCTGGGTCGACAGCGAAGCATAAAACTGTCTCTCTCGTTTCCAATTAATCCCGTAAGGCGCAACACAAGTGCTTTGCTGAAACGGTGATCTATAAATTTTTCCCTTTCTTCATTTAACAGGCGTTCTTTAAAAGAGGCAGCACTTTTATTTTTTCTGAACTGGAACATACGAATGATCTCATCAAGGTCAAAACCAATGGCTGCACCCATATCGGCGCTCATGTTAGCTTTTAGCTTAGGCTTTTGCCAATCGAAAGCCTTTGCATAATCAAGCCGGTTTTGCAATGAATCAAGTTTATAATTTCTTTGCCTGACAATTACTTCTTTCAGCGTCGGTATGTTTATATGTATAGCGATGTCAAAGCGGGAAGCGTCAAAAATTTTCCCGACCGGGTATTTGACAGTAGGTTTATTTAAATAACTGAACCAAACCGAATCTGTTTCCTTCGCTTCAATTTCATAACGTCCGTTCGCATCTGTTACGGTTCCTTTACCTGATGTGGTCAACACACTTACAGAAGCGATGGGGTAAGATCGTGTGCTGTCATAGACAATGCCGCGCAGCTTAAAATACTGTGATTTAGCTTCTGAATTGAAAAGTATACAACCAAGAAGGATGATAATATAGGCTGAAAATTTTCCCAAGCACGGCAAGTAACAAAAGAAAATGCAAATAGTAATTTAAAGTGTGGCCAACAGGGCTACGGCAGCAGGAAAATGCCGGTGTTCAAGGGCCTGCACTTTGTTTGCCAGCGTTTCCGGGGTATCATCCTCCTCAACAAGACATGTTGCCTGCAAAATAATTTGACCATGATCGTACACCTCGTCAACATAATGAACCGTGATGCCGCTTTCTTTTTCCTTATTTGTGATCACGGCTTCATGCACAAATTGACCATACATTCCCTTTCCACCATGCTTAGGAAGTAACGCCGGGTGAATATTTATCATTTTTCCGTGGAATGCTTTTATCAATGTGCCTGGAATTTTCCATAAAAAACCAGCAAGTACTATAAAGTCAATCCCCGCGTTTATCAGTTCATCAACGTACGCATTGCCACGAAAAAATTTTTCTTTTTCAATTATAAGGGCTGGTATTTGGTTTTCCGTTGCGATCTTTAAAACGCCTGCGTCGGGTTTATTGCAAACAATTAAAGCTACCGTGCTTGCAGACTCACCTTTTTGCTTCGATGCGGTAAGAAACTCAATAATATTTTTTGCGTTAGAACCTGCACCTGAAGCAAAAATGGCAATTTGTTTCATCAGTAATTTTTTCAAAGCTGCAAAGTTGTAACTTTTCAGTATGAGAAAATTTATTCTTGCATTTTTATTTGCCATAACGGGCATTGGTGCTTTTGCACAAAATGAAAATTGCAATGACAAGCAATACCCCGCTCCTTCAATCAGTGATTCGCTAAAAAAAGTATTTGAGGCAAATCTGAGATCAGCAGAAAGAAAGTACAGGGCCGATAGCGCCAATGATGAACAAATAATATGGTATGGCCGCCGCCTTGCTTACCTGGGAAATTATAAAGAAGCAATCGCCGTATATACAAAAGGGATAAATCTGCATCCAAATGATGCGAGGTTTTACCGTCACCGTGCACATCGCTATATCACCTTACGCTGTTATGATAATGCCATTGCCGATCTCAAAAAAGCGGTTGAGTTAATAAGGGACAAGATCGATGAAATCGAACCCGATGGAATTCCTAATGAAAAGGATCTTCCCACAAGCACACTACATACTAATATATATTATCACCTGGGGTTAGCGTATTATTTAAAGGGAGATAACAGGCAGGCATTGCTTGCATGGGAAAAATGTCTTGCCATTTCCGATAATGATGATATGAAAGTGGCTACACTAAACTGGCTGAATATCGTATTGCGTAAAATGGGAAGGCAAAAAGATGCCGAACAGCATTTGAAAGAAGTTTCAAAAGAAATGGAAATAATAGAGAACCATGATTACTATGATATTTTAATTACCTATAAAACCAACGATGAGAGCCAACTGGCGGCAAAAACTCAAAGCCAGGAAACGTTAAGTAATGCCACATTGGGTTTTGCACTGGGAACTTATTACCAGCTAAAGGGTGAAAAGGATAAAGCAAAGCAATTGTTTGAAAAAGTTGTAGCCGGCAAGCAGTGGAGCAGCTTTGGATACATTGCGGCTGAAACGGAGTTAGCTAAAATGAAATAAATTAAAAAGTAAAAAATCAAAAGTCAAAATTCAAAAAACAACATCCCGGGTTTTTCCTTTTTAATTTTGACTTTTTACTTTCCGCGGTTTTAACAGCCCCATCTTTTCTCCCAATTTTCGTGTATAATTTGAAAAAAACCTGAACTGACCAAAAGGAATGCTGATGAGCAACACCATGACCGGCCAGATAATAGTAACCAGAAGGATATAAATGATTGCCCAAAGCCAATCGGACCCGATTGACAGCAGGTTCATAATTTTTTTTCCTGCAAAGCCTGTCAAACTGCCACCGATCGCAAATGTGCAAAGGATAAGTACCAGTTGCAACACATTTACTTTCCATTTCTGTCTTAATTTTTCAAACATGCAGTAAACAATTTTTTTTGCAGTGTGCAAAAATCGGATAAAACAACAATCATTCGTGACAAAAGAAACTTGTTGAATAAAGGTTGACAAAGCAATGACAAAGATTAATAGGCTTTATCAAAAGCAGAATTTAATTCCTGTGAAATACAGTCTGGTAGCGGCTCAAAAAAAATTTAAACGTGTTGAAGTTTTATTACGTTCATGGCTTACTTTTGCGCCGATGGCTTCTATTTGAGAAGGCCGGTTATGAGATTTTATCCACATTTTTCAGATCAATTGCTTCTATGATTCCAGAAAAATCTTTTGCACCAAAACGCTTATTACTACTCGCCTCAGTTTTTATTTTTTCTTTTGTTAATATCAATGCGCAGGACGGCAAGGCACTTTTCCTGGCAAAATGTGCCAGTTGTCATATCATGGGAGGCACTTCCACCGGGCCAGATCTGCAAGGCGTAGTAGAAAGATGGGGTGGCGATGAAGCGGCGGTGAAACAATGGATTCTTAATTATGATAAACTTGTAAAGGCTGGTAATGCAAAGGCTGTCGAAGTAGCAAATAGTAGTCCGAATGTAATGCAAATATTTGAGGGGCAGTTGACAACACCCGAACTCGATGCGTTATTAAAATATATCAAAGAATGGAAACCCGCTGTCGCTGCTACAACAACAGGGACAACTCCACAAGCAGATTCAGGCCGCGGCGGTTTAATATTTGGAATTATTTCTCTTATCATGGCCATTATTGCTCTTATCCTGATGCAGGTTAACAGCAATCTGAAAAAATTAAGCGATGACGCTGAAGGTATCCATCGTCCTGAACCTGTTCCTTTTTATAAAAACAAAGTTTATATCGCTCTTTTTTCAATTTTACTATTTATCGTTGGCGGTTACTATACAGCCAATGCACTGATTGATTTTGGGAGGCAGAAGGACTACCAGCCGGAACAGCCCATTTACTATTCTCATAAAATACACGCTGGCGTTAACCAGATAAGCTGTCTTTATTGTCACGGCGCCGCAATGGAAAGCAAGCATGCAGCAATTCCTTCGGTAAATGTTTGTATGAACTGTCATAAAACAATTACCTCTTATTCCGAGGTAAGCCCAAAGCTGTACAGAGCGGATGGCACTGAAGTAAATGGAACGAGAGAAATTGAAAAACTATACAGCTATGCTGGTTTTGATCCTAAAAACCCTGATAGATGGGATCCGTCAAAAGCAAAACCAATTCCATGGACAAAGATCCATAACCTGCCTGATCATGTTTATTTCAATCACTCACAACATATAAAAGCAGGCAACGTACAGTGCCAGACCTGCCATGGTGAGATCACAGAAATGGATGAAGTGTACCAATTTTCCGAATTGAGCATGGGTTGGTGCGTGAACTGTCACCGTGATACAAAAGTTGATTTTTATAAAGTTGACAGTTCGGGCAGAGCCAAAGGAAATAAGTTTTACAGTATATACGAGAAATTCCATAACGACATTAAGAGCGGAAGAATGGATAGTGTGACGGTAAACGATATTGGTGGACTTGAGTGTCAAAAATGTCACTATTAAACCCCTGTCCCCTAAAGAGAACTTAGGTTGAACTGGTTTTTTGAATTTGAGAATTTATCAAGGATTGAAAATAAATTTTATTAACCACATCTGAATTATTTTATTCGACAAAAGCAATGATTGTAAAATTCAGAGTCTAAAATTCCCTTTAGGGATTTAGGGTTTATATGAGCAATAAATATTGGCAAAGTTTCGGTGAGCTGAAAGGAAGTGAGGAACTGGCTAAGAAGATCGAGAATGAATTCCAGGAAGAACTTCCTTTTGAAGAAAGCAATGGTAAGGGTTGGCTTGATGCTTCAGCTCCACGTCGAGATTTTTTGAAATATCTTGGTTTTAGTACTGCGGCTGCAGCTATTGCTGCTGGTTGTCAGACACCAGTAAGAAAAGCGGTTCCATTTGCAAATAAGCCGGCAGATATTGTTCCCGGTGTTTCAAAATATTATGCTACCACTTATGTGCAGGACGGAGATATACTGCCTATACTTGCCAAGGTTAGAGATGGTCGTCCAATAAAGATCGAAGGGAATGATGAATGTTCATATACTCTTGGTGGAACATCTGCAAGGGCACAGGCTTCGGTTCTTGACCTTTATGATACAAACAGGCTGACTCATCCTAAAAGAAAAGTTGGTGATAAATTTGAAGAAGTACCCACTTTTGAACAGCTTGATAAAATGATCGCAGATGCGATGGCCGGAACTGCAAACCCGGTTTTGCTTACTAGCACTCTTACTTCTCCAACTACCAAAGAAATTATTGCAAAGTATCCCGGGTTGAAACATGTGCAATACGATGCAGATTCATTCAGCGGGATGTTGATGGCAAATGAAGCAACGTTTGGCAAGAGAGCTATTCCATCTTACAATTTTGCTAAAGCAAAAGTGATCGTTAGTCTTGGTGCAGATTTTCTTGGTACCTGGTTAAATCCTGTTGAGTTTGCCCGCCAGTATTCTCAGACGAGAAAGATGTCTGATACAAATGTGGAAATGAGCAGGCACCTGCAGTTTGAAAGTTTTATGAGCATGACGGGTGCAAATGCCGATGAAAGATTTACCCATCGTCCATCTGAAGCAGGTCCTGTTGCACTGGCGTTATATGCCGCAATTGCTGGTAACGCTGCTACTCATTCATTTAGTGATAAAGTAAAAGCAGGTATTGCGAAAGTTGCTGCTGAATTGAATGCAAATAAAGGAGCAGCATTAGTTGTTAGCGGAAGTAATGACGTAAATGTGCAGGCAGTCGTAAATGCGATCAATAGTGCAATTGGCGCTTATGGTCCCGTTATCGATTGGTCAACCACACTTAACTTTCGCCAGGGTGTTGATGCTGATATCACCCAATTGATCGCAGACATGAACAGCGGAAGCGTTGGCACATTGATGATCTACGGCGCTAATCCGGTTTACAATTATTACGATGCTGAGAAGTTTAAAGCAGCAATGGCAAAGGTGAAAGTGAAGATCTCTTTTAATGAATATCTCGATGAAACTTCACAGGAATGTAACTACATAATTCCTTCGCACCATTTTCTTGAAAGCTGGGGTGATGCTGAACCCAAATCAGGATATATAAGTTTTATACAGCCAACTATTCACCCGCTTTTTAAAACCAGAGCTTTTCAGACCTC
>CBFGXP010000233.1:0-5800 GCA_965652775.1 uncultured bacterium | reverse complement strand
GAATCTCATATCTAAATTATTTAGAAAAATTAACGCAAAACCCATCTCGATTGAGATGGGTTTTCTATTACAGGGAGTTTTATAGCCGAACTAATGATGCACCGCCGTCAATTTGTTCGGATCTTGTTTATGTCTGAATAATATTGTAAAGAAGATCGCAATAATAAAAGCATATGCGGCAAAACTAAGCCAGATGCCTTGCCAATCACTGTCACCATTTGGCAGGATAAAATATTTATTAATAACCCAGCTACTAATAATACTTCCCAGCCATGCCCCTACTCCGTTTGTCATCATCATAAATAATCCTTGTGCACTTGAACGAATACTTGAATCGGTATTGGTTTCAACAAACAATGAACCTGAGATGTTGAAGAAATCAAAAGCCATTCCGTAAACAATGCATGATAAAATTATCAATATAGTGCCAGTCATAGATGGATCTCCGTAAGCAAACAAACCGAAGCGTAACACCCAGGCAAGCATTGCAAAGAGCATTACTTTTTTAATGCCAAACCGTTTTAGAAAAAAGGGAATAGTGAGAATAAATAAAGTTTCGGACATCTGTGAAATAGACAAAATAATAGTAGAATATTTTACAACAAAAGAATCAGTATACTCAGGTTTACTTTCGAAATGACTAAGGAAAGAATCGCCATACATGTTTGTCAATTGTAATGCAGCGCCCAAAAGCATTGAAAAGACAAAGAACAAAGCCATTTTATAATTTCCAAATAATGTAAAGGCTTTCAGACCCAATTGTTCAATGATGCCTGCATTTTTTGAGATCGATTTTGGAGGGGGACATTTGGGAAGTGTGAATGCATAAATACCAAGAGCAATGGCCGCAACTGCAGCGATTAAAAACTGGTTAGAGTTTGCTTTACTGCCGGAAAGATTGGTTGTCCACATAGCAACTATAAAACCTATTGTGCCCCAAACCCTGATTGGAGGAAACACTTTAATTACATCATAAGAATTATTCTTCAATATCGTGTAAGCGATAGAATTTGATAAAGAAATGGTTGGCATATAACAGATCATTGCGCCAAAAATTACATAGTACAAAGTATCAGGATCATTCACACTTGGTACATAAAATAGAATAGCGCCATACAGTATGTGTAATATCCCGTAAAGTTTTTCAGCATTTAACCACCTGTCTGCAATGATGCCGGTCAGGGCAGGCATAAAAAGCGAAGAGAGTGCAAGGGTGGAAAAAATTGCTCCAAATTCGGGAAAGCTCCACCCTTTTGCATTCAGGCAATAAGTTCCGATCGTTAATAACCAGGCCCCCCAAACAAAGAACTGAAAAAAGCTCATGAAGGTTAAGCGAAGTTTAATACTCATTCGTTTTCTTTTATTGATAAAAATTTATGGAAGATAACTATTTCAAATTTGTGCAAATAAATCGCATAAAGAATGTGATTTAAACATCGGTTTAGTAATTCGAAAAACCAAAAAGCTGCATGGGTCTGCCCTATTTTTAAACCGTCCATCAATTTAGTTTAACAGCTTGATTCTTTGGAGATACAAGTAAAAACAATTTTTTCATTTCCGGTATTATTCTGTAAACTTGTAGCAATAATTTGAGCGTATAAAACTTTTATTCTTAACCCAAAACAAACTGCTTTGAAAAAATTTACTTTTCTGGCATTTACGGCTTTTTTATTTTTCAGCGGAACGAATATTTTTGCCCAGCAGAGAATTCAACCAGGCACTGTAACACAAGCATCCGAACGTTGCGGGACAAATATGTGGCTTGAAAGTATGTTCAGAACTTATCCGGGTTTCAGACAGCAGTACGAAGAAAACGAAAGGAAACTTGCAGACGCTATCAATCTCAGACTTCAGCAAATTCATAATAATCCCAACAGCAGAACAACTTCATTAGGTACCATTCCAATCGTATTCCATGTTGTTCTTTCCAATCAATCTCTTGTACCCGATGCAATGATCACCGCCCAACTGAACAGGATTAATCTTGATTATTCAGGACTTAATACAGATAGTACGAATGGCGCAGCGTTTTATTCGGTGAGGGGTCATTCACCAATTCAATTTTGTTTGGCCAAACGTACACCCACGAATTTACCGGCGACAGGTATTGTAAGAGTAACTTCCAGTACGCTTTCTAATTCTAATCTTGCTGATCCGGTTAAATCAACTGCGGCGGGTGGCAGCGATGCATGGGACCCTACAAAATATGTAAATATCTGGATCGCAGATTTCACGAGCTCAGACCTTCTTGGTTATGGCACATTTCCAATTGGAACACCAGAAAACGGATTCCCATTAGCGGAGCAAGGTATTGTTATTGATTATGCAACTCTTCCCGGAGGTACACTTGTTCCCTATAACGGAGGAAGAACCCTTACTCATGAACTTGGTCACTTTTTATGGTTAAAACATATTTGGGGCGATGATACGGCTGACCCTTTTACTTGTCCTGCAGCCGGCGCATGTGGCGGTAGTGATTTTACTGGTACACCAGCATTAGATGATACACCCAATCAATGTTCAGGGTCGGGCGGATGTCCAACAGGTCTGCAGTTTGATGTGTGTACACCCGGCGGAAACGGATACATGTATCAAAATTTTATGGACTATACAAATGATGCATGTATGACCATGTTCACGAACGGACAGGACCTCCGGGCTCAAACAGCATTAACGACATACAGACCGGGATTACTGACTTCGAATGGCTGTGTGCCTTTGACATTACTACCCAATGATGCAAGTATACTTGCGGCTGTTGCTCCGTCTGCAGGTTTTGTTACGTGTGACCCAACAATTCCTTTAACAGTCACATTAAGAAATGCAGGGTCTAATCCTCTTACTTCAGTACGAATTACGGTAACAAGGAATGGAACTCCGATCCAGACTTTTGATTGGACAGGAAATCTTGCAACATTTGAGTCAACACCAGTTGCGCTAAACCCAGTTCCATTGGTAGTCGGCGCCAATGCGATCCAAATATGTACGTCAATTCCAAATGGAAATCCTGATTCTGATGCAACGAATGACTGTTTCACTGTAAACGGCAGTCGGGGCGCAGGTGCTGCGTTACCATTAGTTGAAGGTTTCGAATCCGCTACGTTCCCACCTGCGGGCTGGATAAGGAATAATCCGGATGGAAATATTACTTGGCAAAGAACAACTACCGGTGTTGCACATAGCGGTACGGGAAAAGCGTACGTTGATCATTTCAATTATTTTCTCGGAACGGATAATGATGACCTTCGAACTCCACCTTATGTAGTTGGCACAGCTGATTCTCTATGGGTGAGTTTCTGGGCTGCCTATCGTGGCTTCCCAGGTTTCCCATTCGATCAATTCCAGGTTATGGTATCATCAGATTGCGGGCAAACATTCCAGGTCGTTTATAATGCAAGAAATGATACTGCATTTGTTGCACCAGAGGGAGCTTCACCAACATTTGGGACTGGTGGGTACTTCCCTTCTAATGTTGATCAATGGAAAAGAAAGTCAATTGATTTAAGCAATTTTATCAGCGCAGGAAACGTACAGGTGCAATTCCGTGCTATTAACCAGTTTGGCAATAATATGCACCTGGATGATATTAATATTGATAAAAAAATATTCCCGAATAATGATGCAGGTGTAATTGCAATTAACAGACCAGCGGCCAAAGTTTGTACAAGCTCCGAAGCTCCAATAGTTGTAATAAAGAATTATGGAAAAATAAATCTTACATCCGTAAGAATTAATTACCAGATTGACGCAGCCGGACCGGTAACAACATTTAACTGGACCGGTAACCTTCCGAGAAACCAGACCGCTACTGTAACGCTGCCAACCGCAAGTTTAGGTGCAGTAGGTAATCACTCGATCAATGTATATACGACGCTACCAAATAATGTTGCCGATGAAGATCCAACCAATGATGGTTTGATCAAAGCATATGCTGTCAGCCAGATATTTGCATTGCCAGGGTCAGTGACTGAAGAATTTACCAGCACTACATTCCCGCCAACAAACTGGTCGATCATTAATCCTGATGGAGATATTACCTGGACAAGGAATGGTACAGTGGGTAATAAAAATCCTGGCTCGGCTTTCTTTAACGATTTTGTGAACACAACGGTTGATCGCATTGATGATCTTGCAATGCCAAATTATAGTTACTCCGGTGTTGATTCTATTTTCCTTTCATTTAACCTTGCCCACATAACAAAAACACTACCGGGTACAACTGGTGCAAGGTTGGATACATTAACAGTATTAGTTTCCAGGGACTGCGGCAATACATTTACTACAGTGTATAAAAAGTTTGGCGAAGAATTGCAAACAGTAAACGATCCAAACTTCCAGGTCTCAATGAATAGTTTTGTTCCTACAGCTTCGCAATGGAGAAGAGATTCGGTTAATCTGGGTAAAATACTCGGTGCTACTGAACCTCTTGTACAGGTTGTCTTCCGTTTCAGCGGTAACATGGAAAATAATTTCTATCTCGATGATATAAATCTCAGGACGCAAGTGTTACCTGCTAAACTTAAAACTGAGGGATACGTCATCCTGCCAAATCCATTCAGAACCACATTTGGTGTATGGCATTACCAGGTTCCGACAAATTTGAGATATATTAATGTTTACAATTCCGTCGGTCAATTGGTTTATAGTAAACGATATCCAAGCGGCGGTGACAAGTTTCTCCAGGTCGATCTTTCTGGCAGAGCCGCCGGCATGTATACAGTAAATCTCGGATATGAGGACAGCAATAGAAACATAACTGTCCAGGTAGTTAAATTCTGATAAAACGAACTCAATAACTGATAACCCCGGGCAATGACCGGGGTTATTTTTTTATACGCTAAATTTGCTGACAAATAATTCTTAATGCTCTCATCAGTGTCAGAAGAAATTTTAAAAAGCTTACCGAAGGATCTGTATAACATCCAGGATAAGATCTATAATGGAGAAAGAATAACAGACGAAGAAGGGTTGCTACTTTTTGAAAAAGGGTCTCTCCCCTTTCTTGGTTCACTTGCGAATTATATAAGAGAAAAAAAGCATGGTGATATCACTTATTTCAACAGGAACTTTCATATTGAGCCTACTAATGTTTGCGTTTTCACCTGTAACTTTTGCAGCTATAGCCGTTTATATGCACATCGTGAAGAAGGCTGGGAACTTTCCGCTGAGCAAATGATGCATATGGTAAAAAAATATGACGGGCAACCGGTAACTGAAGTTCACATTGTTGGTGGTGTGCATCCAAAGATGAATTTAGAATTCTTTGCAGAAGTTTTAAGAAAAATAAAAGAACACAGACCGTCCTTACATATTAAAGGATTTACGGCCGTGGAGCTTGATTATATGTTTCGAAAAGCAAAAAAAACAAGTGAGGAAGGATTGACTTATTTAAAGAATGCAGGGCTTGATTCATTACCCGGTGGTGGCGCAGAAATATTTCATTCTGAAATAAGAGAAAAAATTTGCGCTGATAAAGTTGATTCAGAAGGGTGGTTGAATATTCATGAAACGGCTCATAAACTCGGGATGCATAGCAACGCCACGATGCTATATGGTCATATTGAAAATTATTATCACCGGATTGATCATATGGATCGTCTGAGAAAGTTACAGGATAAAACGGGCGGGTTCAATACATTCATACCGTTGAAATTCCGGAACAAGGATAATGATATGAGCTATGTAAATGAAAGCAGCATTATAGAAGACATGAAGATGTATGCTGTGGCCCGTATTTATATGGATAACTTTGCTCACCTGAAAGCCTATTGGCCTATGCTAGGCCGCCAGCATGCACAAC